>CAIPJU010000690.1 GCA_903865465.1 uncultured Bacteroidota bacterium | reverse complement strand
TATTAAACAGAAACCATTTATCACCCGTCCTGTTGTTCCTGCAGGTCAGAGAACTGCCGACAAACTTCTGGATTCAAAAACAGGTTCCCTTGAATACCGGCTTCGTCTTATTCAGAAGAACAGGTATGTTGATAATGATGATTATGTCAGGCTCGAAAACAATTCAGAAAAACTCTTTGAAGTTAATTCTGCTGCGACGCTGATGCCTGCCTTCAACTTTGCCAACTACTCTAAATTGTGGCTAAAACCGTCACCTGTACCTGACGATTGCACTTCAATTGAAGCGCCTGCACTCATGTATATTTCACCCAACCAGGTTAATGACTTTGTCCATAACAAAGAATTAAGGATGGTGGCCCGCGAAACAATGGTTAAAGCCGAAACCGGCTTGTCAGTTGAGGTTCGGGCCTATGAAGATCAGACTGGCCGGCAGCAGGGTGAAATAGCTGAATTATGGCATACCAGGCTTGGAGTCAGATTCAGGGATGGGAGAGTAGCTCCTGCAGGTCTTGGAGATTTTAAAACCATTCGTGTTCTATGGGCTTATGAAGCCGATCCTGATTTTAAATATCAGGCACCTATTTATAAGCCTTTCATGGCTTCACTCGATGCTTCCGACAGGCAGCAGCTCGTACATATTACTTCCAACTACAGTGAGAAGTACACACCTGTTCCTGTCCCTGTCCGTAATCTTATGCTCACCTCTCTGGGTGCTTATCTCAACTGGCATGTCTTCTTTAAACTGCCTGCAGATTACACCACCAATCTTAACATTATAGAATGGCAGCATCTTGCAACGCTCGGCCGTGATCATTATGTGAAGGTGGTGCGTGAAGGATATATTTTCCCATTTGGACACAAGGCTGCCCTTGTTAAAATAACGGAGAGAAAGTTTCATGATCAGACGCGTGCTGCACTCAACAGGCAGAGGATGTATGTTGTGATACTTGAGAAGGAGGTTGCTTACAACAGGAATGATCCTGATAACAGTTTTATTGAATTTCCTTTCGAGAAGGTATTGATTGTAAATGATTATACACCGGATATTGATCATCCAAAAGGGTCAACTCTGGCCACATTCAGTAATAAAAAGTTGATTTTTAAGATCGTTGGAGGGAAAGACAATGAACCAGCCGAGAATGTATCGTACAATTTTTACATTTTCGTTGCTGGCGAAAAATTCATGTTCGATCTGATCGGAACTGATAAGGAAGGGGCAGAACATAAGTTCAATATTCCGCTGGTATTTGTTGAGAACATTCTCGGAAGAACAAAAGAGAATGTGGATGTTCTGGTTCAGAAGTACAATGAAAACGCAACCGATAAAGGTACAACTTCATTCAATGGCCAGAAAGTTGCTTTCGCCAATTCTCTTATTGATGGAGATACTGCTTTTGAGACCGGTTCGCTTACCTTCAATGGACAGTATTATCCTGCAAAAGCCTCGTCCGATCTTAAGTTCCATCCAAAAATGCTGCAGGCTGACATATATTTGAAACAGGTGGAGGAGCTTACAGGGAAGCATGCAGCCGTTCAGATTTCCCTTATTGACGATGACAATGCCGGAGGTGTTTTTGCATCAGTTAAAGGGGCCAAAGTCGATTTTACCGGAGGTTCCGACAAGTCAGGAGGATTCATGTCTCTAAATCTCGATATAACCTCACTGAACAGGTTGCAGGGACCTCTCGGGGGATCGATTGATGATTCTAAACTTTTAAAATTCGACCCTGAAAAATTCTTCAAATCAATAACTCTACCCTCTGCGAAGATCTTCGGATCCATTGATATATTCAGCCTTTTGGGAGCTCTTGACCTTGGCGGGAGTTTCGATTCCTTTACTTCGGCAATATCTTCAGTAAGAGATGCCATCAACAACGCAAAGAATGAGATTTTATCACTCGAGAGCGAACTTGCGGAGGCTAAAGCTGATGCTGTAGCAGGACTCAATGCTTCACTTCAGCAGAGCAGGGATGACTTGAAAGCCAAAACGGATCAGTTGCTCGATACCATTAATAAAAGTGTTCCAAGGATCCCAGGTTTCAAGACTTACCTTACGAATGACGCATTTCATGCCGAATACCGCTGGCAGCCTGTACTGAAGGGAACATCGATTGAAGTCTTTCCGGATCTCCTGACTATAAATGTGAAGGATCCTTCAACCGCTCTTACCATCAATACTATAGTTAAGAAACCTTTTGATCAGAAACTGCAGGCCGAAATGAATGGGAGTGCACGTTTCGAGAATTTTGAAGTTATCGTAGCGAAGATGATCGGGGTAGGTTTCAAATCTCTCGAATTTAAGACAGGATCATCTCAGAAAACTGATGTTAAGGTTGATCTGGTAACTCCGGTTCCTATTTCGTTCATGGGGCCCTTAAGCTTTGTGAATAACCTTCAGAGTATAATTCCTCCCACCGGTTTCTCGGGCGATGGTCCTTATATCGACCTTTCTTCCACAGCAGTTGTCGCAGGATTCTCAATAAGTGTTCCAACCATTGCCGTAGGAATTTGCAGTATCGAAAACATAAGTCTGGGTGCAAGTGTCACACTTCCTTTCACTGGTGATCCTCTATTGCTGGCATTTAACTTCTGTACACGCGAGAACCCCTTCCTGCTCACTGTCTCCTGTTTTGGAGGCGGAGGTTTCTTCAGGATGGTCACATCGTTGAAACAGATTGAAACTGTAGAAGCAGCATTCGAATTCGGTGCTTCAATGTCGCTTGATGTCGGGGTTGCTTCCGGAAGTGTATCTGTAATGGGAGGTTTCTATTTTAAATCAGAAAATACCGTAATTAATGGCTATGACGCTAACCTGATTGTACTTACCGGTTACATCCGGCTTAATGGGAGTCTTTCCATTATAGGCCTGATAACCGTATCGCTTGAGTTCTACCTAGCCTTCACTGCTAACTTCCTAAGTAAGAATGGAAAAGAAGTGGTCGATAAGCTGGTTGGTGAAGCGACTCTGAAGGTTAAAGTTGAAATACTTTTCTTCAGCACAACAGTTTCTGTTACAGTGCGCCGCGAAATACAGGGTGCAGATGCTGATCCTAAATTCACCCAGACTATCTTTCCTGAGGATTGGGAGGAATATTGCCTTGCATTTGCTGGTTAATTAATAAGCTTAAATGAATAACTGATATGTCGCAACAGATAATTTTTACTTCATTACCCAATGGGCGGTCAACTATCGATGGAAAGCAATACCTGAAGTTGTCGGTGTTCACTTCTGTTCAGATTAAGACACCAGGTGACTCAAAGCTGGGCCAGCATGAGGATTTCCTCTCTTGGCCGGAGAAACTAACCGGCGCTCAGTTCAAATTCCGTTTAGGAAATGACCAGTTGATCGATGCCACACTGGACAGTTCAAAAATAGATACTGTTTTATACAAAAGTATATTTCACAAGGAGATTCTCCTGAAGGGATTTATGCCCGGTAACTTTAGCAATCTCCGCATTAATTCATTCTCTGCCGGGAATATAAAAGATTTTCTGGTTAAGAATTATGTCAGGAGTGCCTCGAGAGTCCGACCAGGCTACTGAGCGCCGAGAAATTCATTGATGAACAGAGTTTTGGTCTGATTTCTCCTCTTAAGATCGATGAATCTGAGTTTGCCAAACGAAGTAGCATTAAATCTTTCAGGCAGCGGGGTATTTCAACTCTCTTGCTGAAAAGGCAGATTGAACCGGAGAGAGTTAAATTCAAAACCGGGAATATACTGTTTACACAGATTTCAAAACAGATAGACCCTGTTAATGATTTTACCCTGTTCAGGAATTTTCATCGTACTGAAAAATGGAAGAGAGTTAAGGAACCAGCTAAAATAGTCAAGCCGGAATTTGAATTCCACCAGATTTTATCAATTCTTAACAACTATCCGCAGTTGATGAGAAAGGCTGGTCTTATTCTCGATTTTACGATTCCATACTCTGACAGCCTTCCAAAAACAGGAGGGATAAACCTGATCCCTTCTTCGATTACTTTCTCTGAATCCGACACCGTCATTTCGGTTCCTTCAACTGCCTATTCTATTACCGACAATGGATTCTATACTGATGATGAGGATGGTACCGTTTTTAAAAGAGGATTCGTTACCATCAATACCGACGAATTTGCAGTAGTGCAGGTTGATGCTGATGGGGCGGCAATTAAGGCCCATAACCTCATTGAAAATAAAACCAGGCAGATAGCACATTACTTTAATAATAAAACAGAACGAATTTCATTTAAGGAGGTTTCACTGATCGATGATATACAGCCTGTTGAACCTCCCGAAGATGAAGGACTTCCTTCGATACGCTCAGCAGGAATAGCCGTTACAAAAAGCTCCATGGCCGAACATATGGCAGGAAGGATACAATCGAATCTCGACCTTCAACATGCGATCGTTGAACTACCCCTTGAAAATAAGGTCATGGTTCCCGGGCTACGTCTTAAACTGCCTGATAATAAGCTTCATTCATCTGATGTGATTCAGGGATACAGGATGGATATTGCCTACGAAAGCGATCCGGAAAAATGGTATTCACTCCACCAGAGGAAAGATGAATATAAATGGTATGATGAATCGTCGGGTGAACATCCTGTTACGGGAATAGAATCCGATGAGGGATTCATTGAGCTGGGTATTACTGAAGACCCCGATGATCCGAATGATGTTTTTGTATCAGATACAATAGCCCGCTGGGAAGGGTGGAGCCTGACTGTAGGAAAACCCGGATTAGCAATTAATCATGCTGAGGAAAACCCTGTTAAGCCAAAAGATGGGGTAAAACGCGACTTTGTTCATACCGACAGGGCACTGGAAAAAAAGAAATATGCTTTTGATCCCGATCTGCAGTTCAGGATAAATGCTAATTCAAAGATAGTCCAGGGGACTCTGCCAAAGCTCCGCTTCGGCAAGGATTACAGAATAAGGATAAGAACAGTTGACCTGGCTGGAAACAGTTTGCCGCTAAATACTCCAACAACTGATACCAGCCTTACCATACACAAAAACTTCAGATACCTTCGTTATGAACCTGCAGCCAGTCCTTTAGTTCTGGTTGGTAATGAGCTTAAAGATGGCGAGTTCCTCGAAAGAATGGTAATAAGGAGCAATTTCGATCAGAATTGTTCACAATATGAAAGCTACTATGCCCTTAATGGTAAAAAAATGGATGCTTTCTCTCAACGTTTTCTCCTTCCTCCCGATAACAGCCAGATAATGGCTGAGACTCATGGGATGATTGAGAAGGCTTTTACCGGAACTCCCTCTGCAGCAAAAGAGATTTACGACCTTATTGCAGGTCAGGAGGGAAGCTATGACCGGCAAAGTGCTGTCGTTGAAAAGGTCTTCAAACCTGAAGAGGCTGTTGTCATCTACCTTCCCGACCCGGTAGCCGCTGGAGTTGCATTCTTTGTATCAGATGGATGTGAAACCACCCATACCCAGGATTTTTTCAAGCCCAGGCTTTTCGGGTTTTTTACCAGCGATGAGCTAATGCCCGACAAAACTAATGTTGATATTCCCGGCGACTGGTACAAGGCAAAGAATATCAGAATCAGACTCGACGAAGGAGAACTTAATACCAGTTGGAATGCCAAGGAACGAATTTTGTCTGTATTCCTGCCTAAAGGTTTCAGGACAAGAATCAGGTTCAGTACTTTCTGGAGTGAGAAGGATTTGAGGCAGTTCTCAGCGATTTGGAATATGATAAATGCGGAGTCACCTTCAAATATTGCGGAGATTGAAAAACTCATGCTTGCAGGTCGTCACTGGATGATAAGTCCTTCACGCGAATTTGAACTGGTACATGCTACCCAGCAGCCAGTTACAGAACCTGTTCTTAAGGCTCTCATACCTCAGAGAGATTTTAACGAGACAAGCGCTGATATTAATATAAGGTTTCAGGTCCACGGCGAAAGTACCGATAAGGTTGAAATAAGAGCAAAATGGACAGAAAAGCTCGATGACGGAATCTCTGTCGACATAAAGGAATCCCCGGGAACAAATTCAATAAATGATGTAACTGTCTTCTATCACGATGATATTGTAACGAGGGGGACAATCCCCGATTTGCCAAAAGTAGAAATCAAAGCCAACCCGGCTCTGCTGTTCCAGCCTCATGCAGGACTTGCTCCAAGGAACAGGAGTGAATTCAGGGCAAATCCCCAACCTGAAGCTACGCGCATTAATAAGCATTTTGAAGTTCAGGCCAATGCCTTTGAAAAGTTGCAGACGTCATCACTGGCAGCTTCAAAAACACTGGTTAATACACTGCGCTTCGATATTGAAGCATCAAAATTCAGCTTCTTTCGTAACATTAATCTCAGGATACTTCCCCTCAGTCAAAGCTTTGGAGATACAAAGCACCGGTGGGTTGATTATTGTGTCAGTGCTACATCGCGATACAGGGAATATTTTGCCAAAATCCTTGAAAGCAATAAGACCCTTTCTGTTTCGCGCAGCAGCAACTGGATTGAGCATATAAATATTCTAAGTACAGCCCGTCCAAAACCACCTGAGATTGATTATGTCATTCCAACATTTGAGTGGATAAAGACTCAGAATGAAACTGTTATTCAACACCGGCGTCTTGGAGGCGGACTCAGGATTTACCTTAAGCGGCCATGGTTTTCATCGGGCGATGGTGAATTACTTGCTGTTGTACTACCTCCGGTTAAAAAGGGCACGACAGCCCCCAAAACAATGGCCATGATGGCTGCCAAACCCGGATATACACCCTATTACACCCACTGGGGTCTTGATCCTCTTCATGTATCCACCCAACCTGACCTGGTAAGTCCCGATCCTTCTGATTTCAGATATGGTCCGTCATTGGTGGATAACCTTCAGTATCCCGATCCGAAACTCCTGCGTGCGACAGTTGCTGCTTATCCGGTTCAGTTCGACAAAGAAAAACAGATGTGGTATTGCGACCTTGCAGTGAACCCAGGCAATATGTATTTTCCTTTTATTAGGCTTGTCCTGGCAAGGTACCAGCCTGATTCTGTAAGGAAAGGTGATGATGACGTCTGCCTGTCGCCTGTTGTTCTTGCCGATATGATGCAGTTAATGCCCGACCGTAATACAACCATCACTTTCAAAAATGACGATAGTAATTCTAAGTTTACTATTACCATTACCGGCGTTATTTATAATGGGTTGAGCAGTGGGAGCAGGGTAACAGATTCTGTTATAAGGATTTCCTTCCTTAACCCCCGTTTAGCCCAACCGGTTTATGGATTGATAGATGATCAGTCGACACCTAAGAACCTCACTGATGAAGCATATGAGATTTCTGTTTCTCCAAAGGATATAAGCAACAATACCTTTACAATATCTCACGATTTCAGGCTCCCCGGTGAGTACAGGAAGACACCTTTTGAAATTGTTGTCAGGGAATTTGAACAGATCCCTGCCAAAACGAAGGATGTCGACAGGAGCTATAATGATATGCTTGAGCGTTCTCCGGAAAATGAGAAACTGATCTATGCCGATGTTTTTAAAATCAATAGTGCCCAGAAGTAATGCCAGGATAACAGGAGACCTGAAATTCCCCAATTTCTTGCTAACTTTGAACGAAATATTCTAGCAGGAACGAGTGATGTATATCAAGAAACTGGGGCTTACAAATTTCAAGAACTATGAGTTTGCAGAACTTGAGTTTTCACCTAAGATTAACTGTTTCATCGGTAATAACGGTGTTGGAAAGACCAACATTCTTGATGCTATTCATTACCTGTCGCTGACAAAAAGTTTTTTCAATAACATCGACAGTGTCAGTATCAGGCATGGAGAAGAATATTTTATTATCCATGGAACTTTTGTCAGGGATGGTGAGGAAGACAACATTTATTGTGCCTTCCAAAAGCAGAAGCAGAAACTACTGAAGAGGAACGGAAAGGAGTACCAGAAGCTTTCCGATCATGTTGGCAGGTTTCCTGTTGTTATGATCTCTCCTGCCGACAGCGCCATAATTACGGAAGGGAGTGAAGACCGCCGTAAGTTCATGAACAAGATTATTAGTCAGTACAATGGCGGATATCTCGATTCTGTGCTTAGGTACAGCAAAGCCCTTCAACAGAGAAACAAGTTACTTAAAGACTTCAGGAGTTCGGGTAGTTTTGATCCTGAGATGCTTTCAATATGGGATTCACAACTTATCAGATATGGAAATTATGTTCACGCTGAACGCGTTATTCTTGTAAATGAGTTAATTCCCGTATTTCAGGAGTACTATACCATGATATCATCGGGGAAAGAATCAGTATCGCTAAAGTATAAGTCGCATCTCTCCGAAAATGATTTTGCTGCTGCCCTGGAGCTTGCCCTTGAAAAAGACAGAACCCTGGAATATACAACAGTAGGAGTGCACAAGGATGATCTGCATCTTGAGATGGATGATTTTCCTGTCAAGACGCTGGGTTCCCAGGGCCAGCAGAAATCATATCTTGTTGCACTTAAACTGGCAAAGTTCGACTACATAAAAAGAAAGGCCGGGTTTCCGCCTATCCTGCTTCTTGATGATATTTTTGATAAATTTGATGCTGAAAGGGTCGAGGAGATAATTAAGATTGTCGGCGACCACCGTTTCGGACAAATTTTCATTACTGACACGCATAGCGACAGGCTTCATAAAATACTTTCATCACATGGAGTTGATTATAAGCTTTTCAGGATTGCTACGGATGGGATTGTAGAAATTGCAGAAAACGGAAAATCGGGTCATGAGAAGAAGTAAAACAATATCGCTGGCAGAAGCTATAAAAGACTTTACCAGGGAGATGCATCTCGACAATAAGCTTAGCGAAGTCGGGATCATAAATTCGTGGGAAGAGATTGTAGGCAGGGCTATCAGTACACGTACTTCAAAGCTTTATATTAAGGATAAGGTACTCTATGTTCATCTTAATTCGTCAGTTGTAAGGAACGAACTTCTGATGCTTCGACAGGCTCTTATCGAAAAGCTTAATGGTAAGGCGGGTTTCGAGGTAATAAAGGATATCGTATTCCGGTAAGAACTTAATGACCTGAAATAAGGTTAATCAGTTTATTAAATAGCCTGTTTCGTTTATGTGAATCGATTTTCTGAAATCTTTGACCGACTCAAAACCGAATACATTTTCTTCCCATTTCAGCAATACTTTTTCTTTCTCAATTTCTATATCTATTGAAGCTGATTTATCCTGCAGCCATATGAAATCACAAAGGAGAAAAGCTTTTTCAATACCATCACCTCTTTTAAAGTTCCAGACCTCATCGGGCAGTGCCATTCTGTTCCCTTCATAAATGGATTCTCCAGGAAGTGATTGCAATATTTCATAAACCTCAGGAACGGTCTTCCCGCTCAGATCGTTAAAAGAGACCGGATTCCTTTCAATGGATGCTTTTACAAATGGCCGCCAGTCGGTCTTATCCATATCTCTGTAGACATACAATGACAAAAGAGCCACTTCTGATGAAACCGATAGCCTGCTGATATAATCGACTATCTTTTCCCTGCTGTCGTTGATGGTAATATCCAATCTGTCTTTATTTATATACTCCTTTGAGTGTTCAGGCAACTGGGGTTCAGTAAAAATGAAATCGCGGATTTCACTAAACATCCTCTCAATTATGTCTGCAGAAGCAACACCTGGTACTTTCAGAAATTCAGCTTTTATATCACTGATGTTTTTACCCCTGTTGTCATCAAGAACTGCAACTATATCATTTAATAGCATTTTACCCTGAATGGGGCTCAGATGGAATTCCTCACCTTCTATCTCTTTAATCAGGTCATCCATCGACTCGACAGAAACATTAAACTTGCTTGTGTGTTCATATTCAAACAGTTTCTCGAGCGAAATGTACTTCTGCTTTCCTGTATTCCCATGCCGGTACTGAAAGAGATTTTTGTAGCCCGATTTAAAACGAAGGAAATTAATGAATATAAGGTTCGACAGATCTGCAACGAGGAATTCCTTCAGTTTTTTGGAGAAAACGGAGTAGGCCTCCCTGCTGATAGTTGCTTCGTTGTACAGTGTATGAATATAACCTGAAATATGGGATACAATAGTAATTTTTTCGTTCTCGAGAGCTCTCCTTGCTTTTTCAGATAAGGCTGTCCCGTTAAACCACATATTTTTGGTTACTATGCGTCGGTTATTTGTAATAAGCCCATCCTTTTCGAGAACGAAATTCTGAGAATGAAGCGGAGTTGCGATTAGGAATATTTTTTCGAGGGGAATTCTTCCAACGACAAACATCGCTGCTGCATAAAGGGCTGATAAAGAAACACATTCGCCGGCACCTGTTTTGAAATTGTCCTTATATTTGAAGGCAGTCATTGCTTCTACTGTCTCTGTTTTCCAATATGGAATAATATCTGTATCAAACTTGTCGAGGCCAAAGTGTTTACGGATATCAATATCGAAATAGTATTTATCTCCCTCGTATCCGAAAAGTGCATTTGATTGTTTCAACATCTCAATGTCGAAAAAATCGCTGAAGCGGGCTATTTCAGAGCTCTTAGTAGTGAGGCCCCAGGTTGAGAGGTCGAGATTAAAGACATAATTCTGTATTATATACTGCTTGATCCTGTTAGCTTTGCTCGTAAATCCCTTCTTTTCAACGTCTTTAAACCAGGGATCATCCCTCCATCTCCATATTTCTGGCGACATGATATTTGCAAGAACCAAAGGGTAAAACAGCTCAGGAAATATGAATATTTCCATATCGGAAAGTGTAAAAGCAGAGGAGTACTTCTCCAGAGTTTTCTTATCGGAAAAGTCAACGAAGGAATTTTGATTCATTCTATATTTTGGTTTTCACAATGAGAAACGCAGAACATCTGATAATGTTCTGAAATTTCTGCCAGTTTCGGATAAAAAACCCGGAACCTGCTGATTTTAAAATCTTTCGATACCTGAAAAGAAAAAATCAGCTTCTTTACAGGCATTCTCATAACTGTCCGAACCATGGACTGCATTCATTTGGACAGAGACTGCAAATTTTTTCCTTATAGTACCAGGTTCAGCTTTTGCAGGGTCGGTGGCACCTATTAGTTTTCTGAATTCCTCAATTGCATTTTCATGCTTAAGAATCATTACAAATACTGGTCCTGATGACATAAATTCAACAAGGCCTTCGAAGAAAGGTCTTCCATGGTGAACCTCATAGAATGATTCTGCCTGGGCAAGAGTCATATGTATCATTTTTAAGGCAGATATTTCAAATCCAGCTTCATTGATCATGGCTAGGATTGGTCCTGTTTTTCCAGTTCTTACCGCATTGGGTTTAATGATCGAAAAAGTGAAGTCATTCTGCATATAAAGTGCTATTTGATAATTATTATAGGATTCCTAATAAGCTAAATTGTTTATCTTTACACGCTTAAAAAAAATAGAAGATAGTGAAAGATTTGTCCAAATATACAAAAGAATTATCAAAACTTTTTTCATCGAAAGAGAATATCCTGCTGATTTGCCATATCAACCCCGATGGGGATGCCATTGGTGCTCAGCTTGCCCTGTATCATTATCTTAAGGCTTCAGGTAAAAAAGTTGAGATGCTCTCTCCCAATTACCTGCAGGAGTTTCTCAAATGGATGGATGGAGCTGAACTTATAAACATCTTTATTAAAGACCGTAAAAAGGGCATGAGTCTGATAGCTGACTCAGACCTTATTATAATGGTTGATTTCAATCAGCTCAGCCGTCTGGGCGAGGCTGAAGAATTTGTTACGGCTTCAACTGCAGAGAAAATTATCATAGACCATCATCTCGATCCTTCCGATTTTGCAAGCCTGATTATTTCAGAACCATCTTTCTGCGCTACTGCCGAATTAGTCTTTGAACTGGTAACGGAAATCAATGGAAAAGAATTCCTTGATAAAGCTTATGCTGAAGCAGTTTATGTCGGTATTATTACTGATACAGGAAATTTTGTACATGGTGTTTATACTGCGGATACCCTGAGGGTGGTAGCCAGTCTGCTCGAACAGGGAGTTCAAAAAAACAAAATACTGAACCTGATTTATAATAACTTCTCTTCCGACAGGATGAGACTTCAGGGTTTTGCTCTTAACAGCAGAATGGTTGTCCTTCCGGAATATGGAACTGCATATATCTACCTTTCCAGGAATGACCTGAAGGAGTATAACCATGTTAAGGGCGATACAGAAGGTTTTGTAAATATGCCGCTTTCAATAAAAGGAATTGTTTTCACAACAATGTTCATTGAGAAAGAAGGCTTTGTTAAGCTCTCCTTCCGGTCAAAGGGGACCTTTCCCTCAAACGAATTTGCCTCAGAGTAT
>CAIPJU010000689.1 GCA_903865465.1 uncultured Bacteroidota bacterium | reverse complement strand
CACTATTTGCCGGAGTAATTTGGCCATCCAACGCTAGGATTAAGTGCTTGTAATTAAATTATTTATGATAAGTGCAGTCGAATCCACCAGATGTGGTCAAGGTATTCCACCTTTGCAGCTAAAATCAGATTAATAATCCCTAAAAGCATTTTCTTCCAGTTTCGTAAGTATTTCATTTACATAACTCATATTAATTCATTAATCTATATTCATTCGGCGTATATCCGGTACTCTTTTTAAACATGCGGCTAAAATGCTGTGGGTATTTAAATCCCAGTTCGTAAGCTATTTCGTTAACAGATTTTTCGGTATCAAACATTTTATCCTTTGCGATTTCGATCAATCTTTGATGAATATGTTCCTGTGGTGTCTTCCCGGATTCTTTCTTTATCAGATCACCGAAATAATTTGCAGAAAGATTAAACCTTTCTGCAAAATACCCAACAAAAGGAAGTCCTGATTTTTGAGGTTGATCTGTTTGGAAATACTCATTCAGTTCCTGTTCAAATCTCTCTAAAATACCTTTATTAATATTTTCACGGCTAATAAACTGACGGTCGTAAAAGCGCACACAATAATTCAGAAGCAATTCAATATTATTTGTGATAAGGGTCTTACTATGCTTGTCTATGTTGTTCCCTAATTCATTATCAATTATTTTCATGAGGTCTATTACAATCTTGCGTTCCCTTTCTGAAAGGTGAAGCGCTTCATTCAAATCGTAAGAAAAGAATGTGTAATTTTTGATATTATGCCCAAGTGATGTCCCTCTAATAAGATCTGGATGAAATAGCAACGTCCACCCCTTTGGTTGATAGTTTGCATCGTTGTTCACTCCAAGTACCTGACCTGGTCCTATGAATACAAGAGTTCCTTCTTCATAATCGTAATTATTCCGGCCATATTTTAGTTCACCACATTTAACCTCTTTCAAAAAAATAGCATAAAAACCAAAATACAACCTTCCATTAGGAAGTGGCCTAACAGTAGAATTATCAATTATGCTTAATAAAGGGTGGCGTGTTTCCACTCCCTTTAACGTGTTAAATTGTGAAACCTTATCCAGTCTCAAAACTTCATCCATGGTAGTCATCCTTTAAATTTCATGTACAAAGGTAGTGTACTTATTTTAAATTAATTACTCATAGTTTTCAATTCTGTAATAATGGTAGAAATACCAGTAATTTATATACAACTTAACTTAGATTGATATAGGAACTTTGTATCGTCAAAATAATTCATTATTAACACAGGAATCTTTTATTTATAAATTACGATTATGAAATCAAGAAAATTAGGAAATAGTGGTCTCGAAGTCTCCGCGATAGGATTTGGTTGTATGGGTTTGAATTATGCATACAGTAATACCCTTAATAAAAAAGATAGTATTTCACTCATCAGGGAGGCGGTTGAAAGAGGGGTAACATTTTTTGATACTGCCGAAATGTATGGACCATATACAAATGAAGAACTTGTAGGTGAAGCATTAGCAACTTTTCGCAAACGTGCGGTTATCGCTACCAAGTTTGGAATTAAAATACAGGATGGCAAGCTGGTACAGGATAGTAATCCGGCACGTATCCGAAAGTCCGTAGAAGGCTCATTGAAACGCCTTAACATAGAAGCTATTGATTTGTATTATCAACACCGGGTAGATATTAATACGCCAATTGAAGATGTGGCTGGCACCATAAAAGACTTAATTAAAGAAGGAAAAATCAAACATTGGGGATTATCCGAAGCTGGCGTACAGACCATTCGCAGAGCTCATGCAGTGCATCCTGTTACCGCTGTTGAAAGCGAATATTCACTTTGGTGGAGACGTCCTGAAGAAGAATTAATTCCAACTCTTGAAGAATTGGGTATTGGTTTTGTTCCTTTCAGTCCTTTGGGTAAAGGATTTCTTACAGGTAAAATAAGTAAAGATTCCAAATTTGAAAAAAACGATTTCAGAAGTATCGTGCCTCGTTTCACACCCGGAAATCTGGAAGCCAATCAAGGTTTGTTAGATTTACTGAATAAGTTTGCAAAACAAAAAAATGCAACACCGGCACAACTTGCTCTAGCTTGGTTATTAGCTCAAAAGCCTTTCATTGTCCCCATTCCAGGAACCACTAAACTGAATCGTCTTGTAGAAAACATAGGTGGGGCAAATGTTGTTTTATCACCTTATGAATTAAGTGAAATTAATTCAATGCTGGAAAAAATCAAAGTTTCGGGTGAACGTTACCCGGCAGACTTGGAAGCAAGAACAGGTTTATAACTATGTATTATTCGAAAATTTAAATAATCAAAAAATGAAAACAAATAAAGACATCATTGTATTAACCGGAGCAGGTCAAATAGGAATGGCCATAATAAGGAGAATGGGTCATGGTAAGAAGATTTTTGTTGCCGACTGGAAACTTGAAAACGCCAAAACCATCACCAAAATAATGGAAGAAGCCGGTTTTGATGTAGTCCCTTTTGAGGTTGATATTTCTTCAAAAGCATCCGTTCTTCAATTGATTGCCGCGGCACAGAAGGAAGGAGAAATTTCAATGTTCATCAATGCAGCAGGTGTATCGCCAAGCCAGGCACCTATTGAGCAAATATTGAAAGTGGATTTATTCGGTACGGCTGTTTTATTGGAAGAATTTGGCAAAGTGATAAAAGTAGGCGGAGCAGGAATAACCATTTCAAGCCAATCGGGACACAGAATGCCCGCATTGACACCCGAAACTGACAGACAATTAGCCACCACGCCAAGCGAAGAACTATTGAATTTAGAGGTGCTGAAAACTGAAAACATTAAAGATACTTTACACGCATACCAAATGGCAAAGCGCTGCAATGTGAAAAGGGTAATGGCTGAAGCTGTAAAATGGGGCGAAAGGGGAGCCAGAATAAATTCCATTTCGCCAGGCATTATCATCACGCCACTGGCTTTGGATGAAATTAATGGCCCAAGGGGCGATTTCTACAAAAATATGTTTGCAAAAAGTCCGGCAGGTCGTCCGGGAACAGCCGATGAAGTGGCAAATGTGGCAGAATTGCTATTAACCGACAGTGGGGTATTTATAACCGGAGCAGATTTCTTAATTGACGGTGGTGCGACTGCATCCTATTTCTACGGCCCACTTCAACCCGAAAATAATTAAAAAATAAGTATGTCAGTTAAAAAAGTATTAATCATAGGAGCCGGTGGAAGCCTTGCACAATATGTAATCGAAGCTTTGAAGGGACTTGATAATGTATCACTCTCCTTATTTGTAAGAAACAGTAAAAGCCTTTCAAAAAGCATCGCAGATGGCAACACTACCTTTGAAGGCGATGCAATGAATTACAATGATGTAAAAAATGCAGTTGCTGGTCAGGATATCGTTTATGTAAACCTGGCTGGTAATCTGGAAGCAATGGCAAAAAACATTGTAAATGCCATGCAGGATTGTGGTGTTAAAAGAATCATTGCGATAAGTTCCATTGGAATATATAATTCTCCTTTAAAACCGGTTTTGGTTCCTTATCGAAAACTGGCAGATATCATAGAAAGTTCAGGGTTGGATTATACCATTCTTCGCCCTGATTGGTTTACAAACGCCAACGAGATTGATTATACACTTACCCATAAGGGCGAACCAGAATCAGGTACAGCCATTTCAAGGAAAAGCATTGCGGCTTTTATTTCATTGCTCGTAGAAAATCCCGAATTGCATAAGTACGAAAACCTGGGGATCAGTAAACCGAATTAAAAATACAACTTATCATGGCTTCTTTTAAAGAAAAAGGAGTGCCAGCTCCGAAAGAATTTTTTACTGGAACTGTTTGGGTAAAAATGAATTTGACGGCCGAAGATGGCTATAATACCATGATTGGCACAGTAACCTTCGAACCCAATGGAAGAACCAACTGGCATAGCCATACCTCTGGACAAATACTTCTTGTCACTCAGGGCATTGGCCGTTATCAGGAAAAAGGAAAACCTATTCAGATAATCCGTGAAGGCGATGTGGTGAAAATTCCTAAGAATGCAGTACACTGGCATGGTGCTTCTTGCCATAATCTAATGACTCACATTGCTATTGTTCCCGATCTTGACAAAGATAAAACGGCATGGTTGCAACCTGTAACCGATGAGGAATACAATAATAATCAATCCTCGGAACAGAAACAAGCCAAAGAAATAAAGCTCACTGAGGTGGCTGTCAAAAACCATGAAGCATTGTGGCCAAACTACCAATCGAAAGCCAAACACACCGACCCGGAATTGATTGAAGTGTTCGACAACTTCGCGTTTGACGAAGTTTTTAGCCACGGTACTATTGATCCCAAAACAAGGGTAATGGCAATTATGGCATCAACCATTGCTTCTCAGGCTCTGTCAGAATATAAAATGTTTGTAAATGCCGGGCTCAACATCGGTGTAACACCCATTGAAGTAAAAGAAATCTTGTATCAATCGGTTCCATACGTGGGCATCGCCAAAGTGATTGATTTTATTTATACCACCAATGAAATATTTGCCGAACATGGTATTGAACTTCCAGTGGAAAGTCAGTCAACTACCAACTCCGAAACCCGCCTCGAAAAAGGTTTGGCCTTGCAAAAAGTCATTTTTGGTGAGATGATCGATAAAATGTATGAACAATCACCCAAAGATCAAATTCATTTTCAGCAGTATTTATCGGCAAATTGTTTTGGTGATTATCTGACCCGAACCGGGTTGGATATTAAAACAAGAGAACTGTTAACCTATTCCATGCTCATCAGCATGGGTGGTGCTGAATCGCAAGTCAAAGGACACATCCAGGGAAAT
>CAIPJU010000688.1 GCA_903865465.1 uncultured Bacteroidota bacterium | reverse complement strand
CCACCAGGGGATATTGCTTAATCAGGGAAATTACCATTTGCACATTAAAATGGACTGCGGCATCCCGAAGTTCCTTCCCATACTCACAAAGAGCTAAAGCGTCGTGTTCCTTTCCAAGATTATACAACTCTTCTCCGAATCTTTTTACATCGTTGATGGGTTGCCTGTTTTCAAATGTTTTCCAAACGTTATTAAGGAGCGAATCAAGAGCTTCAATTACTACCGGAAGATTTTTAATGACAGTCTGCTGCTTTGAAATACCGGTTTCAGTAATTAAGTCAGGGACAACAACCTCTTCATAAGGAAGAAACTTCATCAATTCAGAGTAAAGATCAGGTATGTTAACAGGTTTAAAGAGCAGGCCCGAGAACTGGCTCTTCTGAATCCGTTCCATCTGGTCCTTGAGGACTGACGCAGAATAAGCAATAAGCGGAATTGCTTTTAGCCTGTCATTGGTTTTAATCTTCTCCAGAAGCTGAAAGCCGTCAATATTAGGCATTCTTATATCGGAAATAATCAGATCGGGCAGGATATCACTCAGAAGTTTCAAGGCGCTCTGTCCATCCTCCGCCTCAATGAATCTGATACTGGTAAGCTTCAGAACATCACGGATATAGGATCTGTTAAATTCCACATCATCAACTACGAGTACGAGTGACTTTTCGAATTTAATCCGTGAGATATCAATTGAGGGTCCGGCTTCGGCTACGGAAAAATCAGCTTTGAATGCAACACCGGGGATTTTTAAAGTGAAGGTGCTTCCCATGCCAGGTTCTGATATTAGAGTGATGCTTCCGTTCATCAGTGAAGCAAGTCTTCGCGAGATAGCGAGTCCGAGACCTGTTCCACCTGTTGCCCGGTGGTCGCGTGCCTGAATAAAGGGATCGAAGATTTGATCCTGCATCTCTTTCGGGATCCCTGTTCCGGAATCCTCCACTTCAATGACAAGGTTTAAGTTTGCATCACTATGCAGGATATTGCCCTGAAGCTGACAGTTTTCTTCGGGATGTACCTTTAGCTTAACGTTTCCAGAGCTGGTGAATTTGATAGCATTTCCCAGCAGGTTGAAAATGATCTGGCGTAACCGTGGTTCGTCAATAAAGATGCCTGACGGAGTATCGGCTGATACTTCGACAGTGAAATTAATGCCCTTTTCTGATGCTTTTAGTGCAAATATCCTTTCGAATTCATTAAAAAAACGTGCTGATTCAACATATTCGAAATCGAGTTCCAGTTTTCCGGCTTCTATCTTGGAGAGGTCGAGTATATCATTGATAATCGTAATGAGACTCCTTCCGCTCGATTTTATTGAATCGACATAGTTTTTTTGATTTTGTTCGGTTAGCATAAGTCCCAGTAATTCTGTATATCCAAGAACGGCATTCATAGGGGTCCTTATTTCGTGGCTCATGATGGCCAGGAATTCGCTTTTTGCCTTGTTTGCGCTTTCAGCTTCAATCTTTGCCTTGTTTAGTTCCCCGGTTCTTTCCAGGACAAGCTTTTCAAGATTATTCCGATGGTTAACCAGTTGCTCATTAACAATTTTCAGACTTACCTCCGCAGCATCACGTTCGTGCCCGCGCTGGAATATCTGCTGAAGCATCATGTCGAAATTGTGGTATAGTATACTAATTTCATCACTTCCATTATAGTGAAGCATCTCCTTGTATTCGCTTCCACCTGAAATTTGTTTTGTCAGTTTTGCCAGGTTGAGAATCGGGAGTGAGATATGTTTTTGCAGATAGTTTGCAGTAAGTGATACAAAAGTGATCATTAAAATTACGATTAAGGACATAACCATTAGTTCAGCTTTTATGCTTTTGCTTACTGAAGCTGTTGAAATCCTTAAAAATATGGTACCGCAGAATTGACCTTTATACTCAACAGGCTGAAAAACAAGAAGGTACTTGCCTGAAAAAACAAGATTTTCGCTACTTAGTTTTGGGAAGCTATAATCGGTTTGTTTATCCCTGTGATAGACGGCAAAGAGTGTTGAAGAATCAGGCTCAAAAAGACAGGCGTCGAGTATTGAGGGCATCGACTCAAGTTTGGAAAGCACCTCTTCAGCTTCATCCCTGAAACTGAAAAGAAGGGGTGCTGCCGAGTATTGTCCTATCATAACCGCGTTGAAATGTGCATTCTCCTTAAGTTCGTTCCTCATCCTGAAGATATTGTAATAAGCTGAGATAGTAAGACCGGTAACAATTGCAAGTGTACTTGTCAGAACTATGATAAGCACGAGTTTATTCCTGATTGACAGGTTAGAAAAAAAAGGTTTTTTCATCTTCCTGCCGGATTTACTATTTTGGAGACCTTGAGTAGCTTGAAGTCGGTTATAAAACCTGCAGCAAGAAGAGCTTTCTGGTTTACCTCGAAACGCAATTTACCTGAGTAGCTGTAGAAATTAATCAGACATCCTGCTTCAGCAAATCCTTCCGAATCAGCAATGGTTAAAACAGGTTTTGTTCCGATGAAATCAACGATTCTGGCAAGATCCTTAAAGCTCGTTTTCGGAATGAAGAGGAGGTGGCATTTCCCTGCCTGTTCTATATTCCTGAAATAAACGATTTTTACTTTTTTGTCTTTTATCTTCACATTCTCATATACAGATTCAAGCAGATTCCCAAAGGGATTTTCCCCCAAGACTCCGATAATAAATTCATTACCGGAGTTTTCGAAAGCATTGCCTGGCCACTCTATAAATAGTGAAAGCTTCTGGAATGCGACAGCCTTAAGCTCATATTCAGTAGATTGGGAATTTGCACCCTGTGAAAAAAAGAAGGAGAACATGGTCATCATGATTAAAACTGCCATAAAGGCCTGATTTCCGGATTCCACCCTTAAGCTCATACGCTTATCACTTATCAATGGTACCTTACTGTTCATCTTCCGAAGTTCACTTTAATTCCACCCATGAATGAAAATCCGGAGTTTTTGAATTGCCAGGGAAGTTCATAATCATTATCAGTTATGTTGCTTAGTTGAGTGAATAATTCAACTGAATATGTTTCTTTGCTTGCTAAACGTTGAGAAACAAATGCATTGGCCACGATGCCGGGTTTAAACCATTTCCGGATATCAGGATCTACGCCATCATAAAAACCGGAGTTGTAATTTAACGAAGGAGCTAATGTCAGTCCGAAGGGTGAAATATAGGAAAATCCAAGGTTCATGAGAGTTCTGGGAGCAAAGGGTATTGAAATGTTTATCTTCTGGGGATCAAGATCATTTTGAGTTTTTGAAACCATGTATGTTAAATTGGCAAACCATGAGAAGCCGGGTCCAGTTTTATATGTCAGTTCTATCTCACCGCCTCTGACGGATGAAGAACCCGCATTCAGCGACTTGGTCTGTGAAGGGTTTTGGTTTACAATATTATCGACTATTGCATCCTGTACTATGCTGTAAAATGCTCTGATTCCCAATTTAATATGAGATTGGAATTTAAGGTCTGCTCCTGCATCCATGCCTGTTCCTGATTCAGGTTTCAGGTCGGGGTTTGGCAACTGACCGTTATGACCGGGTACACCAAAATCAGTGATTTTTATTGTTCCGCAACTTGACTTCAGTCCTGGTGCTGCAAAACTTGTCCCGGCATTAGCGTATAAATAAAGCGACTCGGTTATGGAATATCTGACACCTGTGCTCCATAAGAGTTTTTTCAGGTTAACCTCTTCATCTCCCGGGGCTCCACCGCTTACCAGAGTAACCTTATTTTTGATAAATGCAATTCGTAAACCTCCTCTCAGAATAAGTTTCGGGATAGGATGCAATTCCTGCTGGGCATAAAATCCGGTCTGGAGTGATGAGGCTTTGTTTTCCAGAGAGCGATACCCGGAAAGAGGATCTGTCCAGGTATAATAGGAAGAGCCCTGCATATCGGCTCCAAGGCTCAGCGCAGCTTTTTTACTCTGGATCCATGATAATGAAATATCGGCAGGAATGATAACCTGGCTAACCCCATTTTCCGACTTCAGCGTATCAATAGTTCCGAAATAACTCTCCTGCCAGCTCCTGTCGTAGGAACGAAATCCAAAATGCGACTGAAGGTGCAATGACTCTGACAGATCCAGATAATAGCCCGCATTTATTGTAGCGTAGTTATTGTCATAGCCCCTGTATATCCTTCCTGCATCTCCGTTATGAATTGTTTTCTGATAGTAAAGGGTAATTCTTTCTTTGTCGTTTCCTTTGAGAAGAAGTGTAATGCCACCATAAATTTTGGCTTTTGAGTATTCAGGATCCTTTTTCATGTTAAGCCACGAACCATTAGTACCATAGTTGGTATAATCGGACCTTTCATAACTGCTACCGAAGAAATAATTAAGTCCCTTATAATGACCCTGATGAAATACCTGGGTATTAATTGTATTATACGATCCGAAGCCGAAATCAAATAATGTTTTTTGCTCTTCAATCCTGCTTTTGAGAATAAGATTGACCGTACCAGCCAGTGGTGACTGATTCCCGGCAAAATCCTGTGACATCCAGTTGGGATAGATCACAGAAGCAGGTCCGCGCTGTACCTCAATGCGGTCTATTGCGTTAATATCAAGAGACATGGGGTCGATGAATGCATCTATTGGAAGGCCATTCAGCATATAAGTACTGTACTTTGGCCCGATGCCCCCATAGGTTCCCCAGTTGGCATCATTTCTTGAAAGAACACTCACGGATGCTCCGGGAAGGGATGAAATGGCTTCGCAAATATTCCGGTTTCCTGATACGACCTTAGAAAGATCCTGCTGATCGAGAACATCAACCTTTTGGGTGATGTTTGCTTCAGACTGAGGAACTTTTGCAGGAGTAATTACTACATTGAGAAAGTCATCGAGGCTCAGGTTGAGTAATTCCTTAACCGATCTGCCGGGGATGCTATCCTGTGAATAGCTTTTTGGCATGGCCATCAGACAAAGAAGGCTTAGAAAAAGTGCGGAAATTCTTTTCATACCTATCTGTGTTAGTACAAAATAATTCCATTCGTCCTAAATCTCCAGGCATCAACACTTTTCTCCGGGAAAGCTGCCATTAGTTCCTGATGCCTTAAATTATCCCAGGGAACAATATGATTATGCAACCTGCCGGAAGGAAATCCCCACTTTAAAAACTAAATTTTATCAACTGAATCTTCCCATTATACCCCTCTGATTTCCTAAGTAAAATTTTAGGTTTTACCCCATTTATATTCTGTACACGAAAATAATAAAAATCCGGCACGATGGAACAGCGGAGAGTATTATTTTACTGCAAACAGACACAGAGACAACTTACTGTTTGAACTGCCGGCACAGTGCGGGAGAATTTTCTTTTCATTCTTATCTGAACATCTTGAATAATGGGACAATCTCTGGCTCCTGAAAGGTTGTCCAATGATTATAGCATTGGCAATGCTATAGTGTGGAGAGTGGTGATTAATGGAAAAAGATTAAAAGAGTATATCAGGAAAAGCAATCCCTGATACTATTCTGTTAATTTTTTAACAGCATGATATTCAGATTTTTATTTACCTTTTTGTATTGGAGTACTAACATATATTTTAGATTTGCTATAATTTTAGTTCATTAAATTAGATTATTCATGAAGACTTCAACATGGATCAAAATTATCGGGATTATTTGTATTGTATTTGGTGCATTAGGGATAATTGAAGATATGTTCTCCCTTCTTATTCCCTTAAGTGCCGGAATATCAAAGGAGGGATTACCTGAAGTTCTGCCTGACATGCTAAAATGGTCATTCAGGCTTTCATTTTTAACACTTTTAAGTAATATCATTTATCTCATTGCAGGTATATTTTTTCTGATAAAAAAGCCATTTTCCCTGAAACTAATCTACTCAGCCCTCACCTTCAGTATATTTTGCAAAATAGTTCCAATGTTGTTATTAAGGCAGTTTAGCCCGGACTCAATACCAGGTTATGCAATGAGCATTTTAAACCTGAGAGGGCCATTTATTGATCTTGTATTGTTAATCGGAGTATTCAGGGTTTCCGGATATTACTTTAAATCGGGTGAAGAATTGTCCGTATTGCCGGGAGAAAAAAAGAAATCATTAACTCCGCAACTTCTGAAAACACTTACATTCATAGGATTATTTTGTGTCGCAGTTCCAATTTCAATATTCTTTTTATGGGGATATGCCTATCATTCGGGAAATAATCAGGCCGATCGTATCGCTATATTTAACAGCTATTTTCCGTCATTTTTAAGAGATGCAAAAGATATCACTTATCTGAGTATTGTAATTTGTATTTCGGCAATAATAGTAAGCGGAACTGGACTTACAATATCTTCAAAATTATGGAAGTGGCTAAATATTATTATTCTGGTTCTAAGCATTCTGATGATGTTGATGAATTTATTTTCATTGATGTAGATTCAATAGGAGCCTTCTTGAAAATTAAATTTCAAGATAATTCTTAAACTGAGGTTTACAGTAATTCAACTATAATTGCACAGGTTTGGTCAGGCTCAATACAATACTTTTTGTAAAAACAAGATAAGAGGCCATTTGAGGCCTCTTATCCTGTTTGGTACTCCTGCCTTTTGTAGGTTAAAACCAAAAAAATACTCTTTAATTTGAAGCCTGTCAAGTGTATAAACAAGTTCTTTCATTTTTTCCTGCCGGAGCAGATTAAAATACCTATGATGCTAACCACAAAACCCGGCAGACAAATAAGGAGTACTGTAATCATAACAAAGGCTTCACTAATGTATTGATTCAGATGCAATGAAGAAAGAATATATATTGCAAGAAAAACCAGAACTGTAATTCCAATACAAAATCCGGCAAGGATCGAATAATTTTTTGTTTTGCGCCATGGGTGGAGTACTGAAAAGAAAAGCAGAATTACCCCCGTAAATAGCAGGGTAAGACCCGGAAGATTATCTGTGGTTCCGATTACCTGCGATCCGATGA
Organism: uncultured Bacteroidota bacterium; assembly: GCA_903865465.1. Taxonomy (GTDB): domain Bacteria; phylum Bacteroidota; class Bacteroidia; order Bacteroidales; family VadinHA17; genus LD21. The sequence goes on along the minus strand of CAIPJU010000688.1, from coordinate 2,090 downwards.
TAAGAAGCAATCCGGAAATCATAAAAATAATTGTCATCCTGATATGTGATGAATCGAAAAGTTCGACAAAGTGGTTTTTTAAATTATTCATTTTCAGAAGTAATTTTATTAAAAATCGGGAACTATTTCTTGTATTTACCTGATTTAGCGTAATATAAAAGGCACTGCAATGGCAATTATACCGGTACAGATTACGACCAGTATGAAGAGGTTATAACGTGTGTTGTAGTTTCCAAGAAGTGAATTATCATAATATTGATCCACTTTCTCATCTTTATACATTTTCAGTAAGCCGGAGACCAGTTTGTTCCTTGTATCCCTGCCTTTTGACAGACCGAATATTACGACAATATTCACTAATACAATGAGAACTACAAAAAGGGACATTACAATCAGCATTGAATTGTCAGTACGTGATTTCTCAACCATACCTGAATTAATACCAAGTGTTAGAAGGTTAAGAAGAATTGCCGTCAGAATAAAAATCGTGTCAGTCCGGGTATTTTGATTTAATTCCGATATGATGTGTTTGTGAATCTGCTCTAACATAACTATTAAATTTAAAGGGTTTATAAATCGAAGATAAATATATTTAAATCTATAAGATAACCTAACAGGTAACAAATCAATCTATTTTGTTAAGGCTGAAACTATTTTCCGGAGTTTCCGGCTTCAAAATGTTTCCACATCTGCACCACTTCCTCTATTGTAAACTCTTCAATCGGGATAGGCTTCTGAGCTGCTACTTCCTTTGCCATATTTTCAAAATCACCTTTAGGCTTGAATAGTTTTGCTATAGGCAAAGTCAGATCAACAATCTCGACTGAAGGATCATTGTAGGAGAGCTCCCATTTACTTACAATTGAACTCACTCCTGCCTCTTTTGCTACCTGAGGTAGCTTATCTTTTATAATGGTAATAATTGCTGATGAAGTTCCAGTACAGAATACCTGCTGATGAAGGAGAAACTGAAAGGTAATCATTCGGTATGCAGCCTGAACTTTTTTAGTGGAATCACTTCCCTGAATATCGGACTCACTCTGTTGCTGCATCGCGGAGAGCCTTATACCAAAAGTATCTGACCTGCTGTATGCAAGAGTTATCACACGGGAATCATAGGTTCCGATTTTAACCGGTTTTGGATTTTTCTGAGCATCTGCTCTGTTGAAAGTAAACAGAAGAAAGATCATTGTAATAAGGACAGTTGAGGAATTCATTACTCTTAATGACGATTTCATAAGGTTGTTTTTTAAGTTATTAATTGTAACAGCTGATAATTATGACGTAAATAAACTAATCTTCAACCGGTTCGGATTGTAATTCTTTTGTAAATTGGCGGCAAATTATTTTACAACTGATTAGCAACCAAATTCATTTATTCCTTTTCAAATTTGCTGCAGGACGATCAAATATTATTTCAAATTCTTAAAAAGGAAATCGCAGCTGCAATGAAGCTATCTTATCCGGGAATGAATCCTGAAATTTCAGAATGGAAGGGTCAGGAGATTACCGACTTCCAGGAAGAGCTGCTAAGAAAGGCAGATGGCCGGCTGAGCGAAAAGTGGTTTTACACTCATATAAAATCTGAAAGCCACTCTCTGCCAAGGATTGATGTTCTGAACATGCTTAGCCGGTATGCCGGTTATCTCAATTGGGACGATTTCAGATATAAAAATTCAGATAGTGTTCCTTTTGCTGATACAGTTAAAAAAACCGATTCTGTTCCTGTAAAAATTATTTTGATCCTTCTGATCATAATTTCACTGTTATTCATACTTTTTAAAATCATAAATACTCAGACCTACAGGTTTGGATTTATAGATGCCGATACAGGTGAGCCGATTCTCAGCAGTAAAATTCAGGCTGACTTCTTATTAAAGGACGAATCTCCAATACACTTTGTTTCGGACAAAAATGGGAATATAGTTTTAAGGACAGACCAGAGCAGAATCCACCTGGTGATAAGAGCGCCTTACTACCTGCAGGACACTATTGTAAGGGTTCTGAAGAAATTTAACCACTCTGAAAAAATAGGTCTGAAGGTTGATTCATATTCGCTGATGATAAAATATTTTTCACAGACAGATGTG
>CAIPJU010000687.1 GCA_903865465.1 uncultured Bacteroidota bacterium | reverse complement strand
GGTTATTTTCGCCGTGCTTATCGGATATGTGATTTTTGCATTTTATGTCCGGGGTGAGGAAACCGGTTTTATAAAAAGAGTGGGTAATGCAAAATCCGTATTTTCGAAAAATAAACTAGCAATCAGTTTGACTGCCCTTTCATTTGTAATGTGCTGTATCTTTGTGTACTACAACACCAAGGTCCTGAACAAATACGATTCTGAAAAAGAGCAGGAGAATAAGCAGGTTGATTATGAAAAGACATACAAACAATATGAACATATCGTTCAGCCCCGTTTTTACAAATACGATTACAGGATAGATCTGATGCCTTACCAGCGCAGCATGAAAGCCACCATTGTTGCCTGGGCCCGGAATATCTCGGGTCAACCAATCAGCGAACTGCACTTCACCTTACCCCAAATTCCGGATACAGTAAACATCACAATCAAGGGAAGTACGCTGAAATTAAGTGATACCAGGCTGAAATACCGCATTTATACTTTGGCAGCTCCATTGCAGCCAAATGATTCGGTGCTGATCAGATTTGACGTATCGCGGATTACCCGGGGTTTCGAAAATGAAGTATCATTTACTCAGCTTACTCAAAACGGGACATTTTTTAATTGTAAGGATATATCCCCATCATTCGGTTACCTGAATGGCTATGAAATCAGCGACAAGAACAAAAGGGTGAAATTAAAATTGCCCGTTCGCCTGCGTATGCCGAAACTGAATGAAAGCGACCTGGCAACACGTGCAAATTCATACCTGAACAAGGATGCAGACTGGGTTGAGGTAAACACAACAATCAGCACTGCTCCTGATCAGATTGCCATTGCTCCCGGGAGCCTGATCAAATCCTGGGAAGCTGAAGGGAAACGATATTTCAACTATAAACTGGACCAGAAATCGCTCGATTTTTACTCTTTTATATCTGCAAAATACGAAGTAGCCCGCAAGAAATGGAATGGAATAGATCTGGAAGTGTATTACATTAAACCGCATGAATACAACGTCCCCAACATGCTGAAAAGTCTGGAGAAATCACTCGAATATTACACCCAGCATTTTGGGAAATATTATCACAATCAATGCCGTATCATTGAGTTTCCCCGGTACGCCAGTTTTGCACAGGCTTTCCCCGGTACAATGCCTTACAGCGAAGGAATAGGTTTTATCATCGATTTGCGAAAGGTAACAAAGGAAGATATTGATCAGGTTTATTATGTCGTTGCACATGAAATGGGGCATCAATACTGGGCTCATCAGATGTGCGGTGCCAACATGCAGGGAAGTGAAATGATGAGTGAAGGTTTTGCACAGTATTCTGCCCTGATGGTTATGGAGAAGGAATATGGCAAAGACAAAATGAAGAAATTCCTGAAGTATGAAATGGACGGCTATCTGAGCGGCAGAGGGAGAGAGTTTGAAGCCGAAAGACCATTGATGAAATCTGAAAACCAGGGGTATATTCATTACCAGAAAGCCAGTGTGATCATGTACTACCTTAAAGAGATGATTGGAGAAGATAAAGTTAACGGAGCTTTGCGCACTCTGATTGATTCATTCGCATATAAACAACCACCTTATGCCACATCACTTTCTGCAGTGCGGGCGTTTAGAAAGGCGGCACCCGATAGTTTACAATATCTGATTGACGATATGTTTGAAAATATCACACTTTTTTCGAACCGAACTGTCGAGGCAAAATATAAAAAAGTTGGTGACGAATATGATGTCACGTTTAAAACTACTTCAGAGAAATTCAGATCTGATTCGCTGGGAAAGGAGAAGACCATTCCCCTTGCAGATTATATAGATATTGGGATTTTTGCTGAAGGTAAAAATAAAAAGAACCTGGGTAATCCTCTGCTGATGAAGCGTATGAAGATAACGAATAAAGAAAATATGTTCACCTTCCGGATAAAAGAGAAACCGTATCAGGTGGGTATAGATCCATACAATTATTTGGTTGACCGGATTCCTGATGATAATCTAAAAAAGGTGGAAGAGGAGTAGAATTAAACAAATGGTTTAATAAATGTCTGTCTGGGTAAGGAAGCTTTCTTTGCTGTTTAAAGGTTATTTATTTGCGGCTTGCTAT
>CAIPJU010000686.1 GCA_903865465.1 uncultured Bacteroidota bacterium | reverse complement strand
CATGATGAACCAAAAGGGAGATAATAAAAAAATTGCCGTTATTGAAGATAACTCTGATCTTTTCAGGGGAATCATTAAGAATACCAAGGATGCCGAATTTGTATATCTCGAAAACGTAAAGGTAGATGACCTTAAGAAATCATTCGAACAATCAGGATATTATGGCATACTGTATATCTCACCCGATCTGATCCATATCCCCAATGCAGTTCAGCTGATTTCGAAAAAGCAGCCCCCGATCGGTCTGCTTGAGCACATTGAATCATCGCTCGAGAAGGAGATTGAACGTCAGAAACTTGAGGCCTATAAAATCGAAAACCTCGATGAGATCATGAAAAACATCGAGACTAAGGTTTCAGTTCAGACAAAGAAAATTGATGAAACAGGAGCTATAACCGGAACAAGTACAGGGATAGCCATGGCACTGGCATATATTCTGGGATTCCTGATGTATATGCTGGTATTCATTTTCGGTTCCCAGGTAATGAGAGGCGTAATAGAGGAGAAGACCAGCAGGGTTGTCGAAGTAATTGTATCTTCCGTGAAACCTGTACAACTGATGATGGGCAAGATAGTCGGAATAGCACTCGTCGGCCTTACACAATTCCTGATTTGGATCGTCCTGATGTTTGGCACAGTGACAGTTGTTAAATCGACGGTTTTTAGTAAAACTGATATTGCACAAATTACCCAGTCAATGCCCCAGAATATGATGTCGGCCGGCCAGCAGTCACCTGCTGATGCGAAAGTCGTATCAGCATCGCCTGAACTTGCAGAGTTCTCAAAACTTTTCGACAATGCAATGAATCAGCCATGGGGTTTGATAATATTCTGTTTTGTATTTTACTTTATTACAGGCTATCTCCTTTATGCTTCTGTATTTGCTGCTATTGGATCTGCTGTAGATAATGAAACGGAGACTCAGCAATTCATGCTTCCCGTAACTATTCCAATAATTATTGGTCTGATGGTTGCGATGGGCACAATGCAGAATCCTGAAAGTTCACTCTCCTTCTGGTGCTCAATGATTCCCCTGACATCCCCCATTGTGATGATGGCCAGGATTCCTTTCGATGTACCCTACTGGCAGATTGCCGTGTCGATGGTTATTATGCTGGTTACATTTATCTCTTTCGTCTGGATGGCTGCCAAAGTTTACCGCACGGGAATTTTGATGTATGGTAAAAAGTCATCATGGAAGGAGATTTGGAAGTGGCTTAGATACAGCGGATAAAATAAAAGTAAAAAGATAAAAGGATCTGATGTCCAAAATTCTGGTTATTGATGATGAAAGAGCGATCAGGAATACTCTGAAGGAAGTTCTTGAATATGAAAAACATGAGGTTGATCTTGCAGAAGATGGCCCTACCGGACTCGCAATGTTTTCTGAGAGAACTTATGAAATTGTTCTTTGCGATATCAAGATGGCGAAGATGGATGGACTTGAGGTACTTTCAAAGCTTACCGAGACAGCGCCAAATACTCCTGTTGTTATGATATCAGGACATGGCAATATCGACACAGCCGTTGAAGCAATAAAAAAAGGAGCTTTCGATTTCCTAGAAAAACCACTCGATCTGAACAGGCTGCTGATAACCATGCGTAATGCCATGGACAAGTCGACTCTCATGCTGCAGACCCAGAACCTTAAAAGCAAGGTCAGCAAGATGTATGAGATCGTCGGCGAATCGGAAGCTATTACAAAGGTAAAGGCAATGATCGACAGGGTTGCTCCAACAGAAGCCAGGGTACTTATAACAGGTTCCAATGGTACGGGAAAAGAGCTTGTCGCTCACCAGATTCACGAGAAGAGCAGCCGGTCGAAGGGCCCCTTTGTAGAGGTCAATTGTGCAGCAATCCCTTCTGAACTGATTGAGAGTGAGCTTTTCGGACATGAAAAAGGTTCCTTCACCTCGGCTATAAAACAGAGGATTGGAAAATTCGAACAGGCAACAGGAGGTACACTCTTTCTTGATGAAATAGGCGATATGAGTCTCTCGGCCCAAGCAAAGGTCCTTCGGGCTTTACAGGAGAACAAAATCACCAGGGTTGGCTCCGATAAGGATATTCATGTGAATGTGAGGGTAATAGCAGCTACTAATAAGAACATAAAGAAGGAGATAGACGACAAGAACTTCCGCGAGGATCTATATCACAGGATTGGCGTAATTTTAATTCATGTACCGGGTCTGAACGAACGGGTCGAAGATATACCACATCTGGCAGAACATTTTAATACTATTATCTGTAAGGAGTATGGCATGGGTAAAAAAATATTATCAGCCGAAGCTATTGAAGAGTTAAAAAAGGTAGAGTGGACTGGAAACATCAGGGAGTTCCGTAATGTGCTCGAAAGACTTATTATTTTGTGCCCTAATGAAATTACTGCTAATGATGTAATTGCTTATGCCCTGCCTGTTTCAGGCTCTAATCTTTAACTATCTTATCTCTCTGTGTTCCTCTGTGCAAGCTGAGAGACAACTTATACAGAGAGCACATATTCAATATATTAAGTATCATGTTTCGCATTGAAAAAGATAGTCTTGGCCTGAAACAAATCCCCTCAGATGCCCTGTACGGAATACATGCTTTAAGGGCAAAGGAAAATTTCCCTGGCAACTCCCCGTTCCCGAAAGAATGGTACATGGCAGTTGGGGTAACAAAGCAAGCCTGCTATCTAACATATCGTAAGTTCCGAAATGCTGTTGAAGAAAAAACAGGAGGTAATATACCATTCAGAAATATTTCTGATGATATTCTTGATTCACTTATTTCAACAGCCACTGATGTATCGGAGGGCAAATACTTCGATAATTTCATAGTACCTGCTGTTCAGGGAGGTGCAGGGACAAGCATAAACATGAATATCAACGAGATTATTGCTAATTCTGCTCTCCTTGCCATGGGTCATGGTTGTGGTAATTACAGCTTCATTGATCCTCTCGAACATGGAAACATCTACCAGTCAACCAATGATGTGATTCCCACTGCATTAACCATTGCAGTTTTGAGGCTTCTTCATTCTCTTGAAGAAAAAATCAACCTACTGAGGCAGAAAGCCGAGGGGTTCGAAAAAAAATTCAGGGATAAACTACGACCAGGCTATACCCAAATGCAGGAGGCTGTTCCATCATCATTCGGACTATTATTCAGTACTTATAATGATGCCCTGTCGCGCGACTGGTGGAGAGTTTCAAAATGCAGTGAAAGAATAAAGCAGGTAAATATGGGAGGAGGAGCCATTGGAACCGGTCTCTCACTTCCACGGTATTTTATAATGGAAATTGTTCCGGAGCTGCGACGGCTCACAGGCCTTGGAATAGCCCAGAGTGAGAATCTGGCAGATTCTACTTCCAACATGGACAGGTGGGTCGAAATTCATGCAACCCTGAAGGCTCACGCCGTTAATCTCGAAAAAATGTCTTCCGATTTTCGTCTGCTTTCATCAGACATAAGCGGTGAAAAAATCTTGACAATTCCTCAGCGTCAGGTCGGCAGTTCAATAATGCCAGGCAAAATTAACCCGGTAATACCTGAATTCGTTATATCCTCAGCACACAAGATATATGCCAACGATCAGCTGGTGAGCTCACTCAGCGGTCAGGGCGCTCTGGAATTAAATGCCTATCTCCCTTTAATAGGATGTACTGTCATTGAAAGCTTAAACCTTCTGATATCATGCAATGTCACGCTCCTTGAAAACCTGTTCAAAGGATTGACAATCAACGAATCATCGGCTTATAAATCACTGATAAACAGTCCCTCGCTCACAACTGCACTCAGCCCGTATATAGGATATCATAAAGCTGCGGAGATTGCAGAGTTCATGAAAGAAAAAAGAGTAGATATTTTTGAAGCAAACAAACTCCTTAATATTATTGAAGATTCACGGCTCAGGATCATTCTTCAGCCCGGGAATCTGCTTAAACTTGGCTTTTCGCTCGATGACCTCCAATAATGAGTAAACTGCCCAGCCAGCTTATCTTTAACACTATCATGCGGATTTTATTAATTTTGCGTCAAAATTTTCTCTGATGGCCAAAGGAAGGGAATCAAAACCACATATAGGTATCTACGGACGCCGGAACAACGGGAAGAGCAGCCTCATAAACTGCCTCGCCGGTCAGGATATTGCAATTGTTTCGGACCATGCCGGTACAACAACCGACCCTGTAAAAAAATCGTTCGAGATAACAGGCTTCGGACCTGTAATCCTGGTCGATACTGCAGGGATCGATGATTCCGGAGACCTGGGGCAAAAAAGGGTTGATCGAACCCTTAAAACACTTGATGTTATTGACCTTGCCCTGTTGGTTGTTAATAACAATTCATGGGGGGAATTCGAAAATGACCTTGCAGAAAAATTCCTCAATGGCGATATCCCATTCATTGTAATTCACAGCAAATCGGATATTGAAAAACCTTCGGAAGAATTTATATCGCGGATCGTTACAATAACAGGATCTGCTCCCCTTGAATTCTCCTCCTTCGACAGGCGCAATTACGAAGAGCTGATATCTCTCATTAAGGATACTATACCGGAACACTCATTTAAAAACCCATCACTTCTTGGCGATTTAATCAGCTATGGTGATATTGTTCTGCTGATCACCCCTGTCGATGTGGAAGCTCCCGAAGGCAGACTCATTCTTCCACAGGTTCAGGCAATAAGAGACATACTGGATAACGATGCCGTAGCCATTGTTTTAAAAGAGAGGGAAGTAGATGCATTTCTTAAGAAAACAAAAATCAAACCGGCCCTGGCAGTGACCGACTCGCAGGTCTTCAAAAAAGCCGACTCTTCGGTACCCGATGATGTCCCCCTCACCAGCTTTAGTATAATGCTTGCACGCTTTAAAGGCGATTTTGACAATTATATCAAGGGCACACCTGCTATATCGGAACTCAAAGATGGCGACAGGGTATTACTGCTTGAGTCGTGTACACATCATGTTTCGTGCGATGATATAGGAAGGACAAAGATTCCGAGATGGATCACCGGTTTCACTGGCAAAACTATTGATTTTGATGTGGTTGCAGGACTTGATTCCCTGCCACGACCAATAACAGATTACTCCCTGGTAATTCAATGCGGCGGTTGCATGATAACAAGGAGACAGCTTCACAACAGGCTGAGACCGGCGACAAAAGCCGGGATTCCTGTTACAAATTACGGAATGGCGATAGCTTATGTTCAGGGAATTTATAAGAGGGCTGTGGCACCTTTTGTAAGGGGCGCACAGGATCAACATACTTACCTGTAGACCGATAAACCTTTTCCCATCATACAATATAATAAAACCATCAGAACCTGAAATAGATGAATGGCGTTACCATCGGTAAGCGCATCTGGTACAGGAGAATGGCAACTATCATTATGAGTGCCAGCCTGACCGGTGCAGAGATTTTTATAAAAATCCCTCTGAAGGATTCTTTTACATTTTCAGGAAGAAAATGAATCATGTAACCCGTCAGGATCAGCAGGAATGAGGTACCGAAAGTCTCTATGACTGGTCCATAGGAAAGGGGCGAGAAATCAGTGAATACCTGCCGGAGCATTGTAACGGCACTTCGGGTATTGGTTGCCCTGAAAAAAATCCAGCAAAAACTGACGAACTGAAATGTTATGAAAATGGAAACGGCCTTCCCAAACCTTCCTGAAATTCTGCCTCCCGTGATTGAATCCCATATTTTATTTATAACCAGCCCAAAACCATGTAGAGCCCCCCATATTATGAATCGAAGGTCAGTACCATGCCATAATCCGCCAAGCAGCATTGTGACCATAAGGTTTAGGTTGGTCCTGATCTTTCCTTTTCTGTTTCCTCCAAGCGATATATACAAATAGTCCTTTAACCAGCGTGAAAGGGAAATATGCCATCGCCGCCAGAAATCAGCAATGCCTGAAGCCTTATAGGGAGAGTTAAAATTGGCTGGCAGCCTGAATCCAAGAACCAGACCAAGTCCGATAGCTATGTCGGTATATCCCGAGAAATCACAATAAATCTGAAGGCCGTATCCGTAAATTGCCATCAGGTTTTCAAAGCCGGAATAAAGTGAAGGAGCATCAAAAACCCTGTCGATAAGGCTTATAGCAATGAAATCAGAGATAATGATCTTTTTGATGAGCCCTTTGGTAATGAGAAACAGAGCATGATTGAACTCCTGCTTCGAAAGACGGAATTCACTGTAAAGCTGAGGAATAAACTCCGAGGCCCTTACGATGGGCCCTGCCACCAGCTGGGGGAAAAATGAGACATAAAATCCAAAATCCAGTATATTCTTCACCGGTTCAAGCTTTCGCCTGTAAATATCAATCGTATAACTGAGCGACTGAAAGGTAAAGAAAGAGATACCGACCGGAAGTAATATGTAACTGACATTGAATGACGTTCCAAGGTAAGAGTTGGAGAGTGAAGCAAGGAAATCGTGAATCTGAAGGTTTGTACCTAAAACTTTATTTATTATGCTGGCGAAAAAAGCTGTGTACTTGAAGTAGGCCAGAATGCCAAGATTTGAAATAAGGCTGACAAGTATGAAAAATCTTCTTCCCTGTTTGCCTTTAGATCTGTGAATAAGCAAACCACATGAGAAATCGACCACAGTCACCAATATCAGAAGAAAGAGGAAAAGTCCGCCCGATTTATAATAAAAAAAGAGGCTCATTATCAACAGGTACAAGTTTCGCAGGAAGATCCTTTTCCATACCAGGCTGAACCCAAGCAGGACAAAAAGGAAAAAAATCCAGAATCCTGGAACAGAAAAAATCATCGGCTCATCGGGAGTGAATCTGAAAACTGATTTCAAGACACGGATTATTATGTTGTTCCCTGATTCTCTTTCAGAATTATTCGCAGCAGGCAATTCAGCTGTTTTAGTAAGTGAATCCTGCCGGACAATTGAGAGGTTGTTTAGTGAATCTGTTCCTTTGTCAGGAGGGAGAATTGCTTTTGCCAGCAGTTTTGATAAAGAGTCGGCTCCATCATAGGTCAGGTGAACAAAATCCTTTTGGGCCAGAGGAGGCTTCAGCTTTGCCCATCTGATTACCGATGACTCGCCTCCCATCGCATCGTGAGCATCCCAGAATGCAGCTCCTGTACGGAGTGCTGCTTTTTTCTGTGCCCTGATAAGGTCAGGTATATTCCTGTATGACCTGATTCCTGCAGAATCACTTCCTGCCATATCGGTGACTCCGACAATCAGAACTGGCGTTGATGGTGACAACTCCTTCAGAAGCAGGATCTGTCGCTCGAGTCCCTTCTGATAATAGGAATAATCCATTGTTACATTCTTTACTACGTTTAATCCGTATTGCAGTATGAACAGATCGGGCCTTAACTTATTGAAAGCCTCTCTCAGGTTTTCCCTGCCAGCCATGGTGAACTCCAGTCCGGCGCTCCCGCGAAGCGGAATATTATCCAGTATCACTCCTGAGCTGCTTTCAATGCTGATTCCATAAATGTCGGGGCTTACCCTTCCTTCAAATTCTATTTTTACATCCTCATTACCATGAAGTTTACAGGCAGACTCAAAAAATCCCCTCCCCTGTTTAAGAAGATCGGAATAGATAAGAGCATCCCCTTCCTTTACTCTTACTATAACCGAATCGTGTGCATTTCCATAAAAAATCCTCAGGTTATCATATCTCCTCGATGCTCTGTCGGCCATGGCTGATGGCTTAATTCTGACAGATGCAATCTCAGGAATTTCCGATCTTACCCCTTCAGGCAAAAAACGGCATAGTGATATAAACGGCCCAAGGTCGGTATTGCTTATTGTTCCCGATTTATATGAAAGATAGTTATAGCGCTTCCAGTTTGATGAGGAGCTTATCCATAATGATTTTGTATACATTACGTTCATGAGAGGCTGAAACAGGCCCGGGCCTGTCCCTCCAATTTCTTCCCTTAGTTTTTGGCGCAGCCAGAAGGTGATCCTGTCGCCTTCGAGTTGAGAATCGCCGTAGTACATCACCCTTATTTGTCGGGTGGCTTTGCTGAGTGAATCAATGAATCCACCAAGCGCTGCCTGATCGGACTTTCCGGTGTCAGCCAGAAGATACTTACTACTTAACTCACTGAATTTATTTGTAATGGACAGTGATTCCTTTGGGGTGCCCTCAGGCTTGACGGTTAATGGGTTGCCGGCTTTGATGCCGGATTCAATCTCAGGAGGCAAAAAAAAACTGGCTGAGGGAAACAGCCGGTTCCCGGGAACAATGTAATGTAACCCGATAAAGAAAGAGATGAAAATAAGCAAAAACAAAAATAACCTGGACGGGCGCATATATCAGAAAAGGATCAGCTTTTCTTCTTAATCTTCAGTACTTGTCCTATTTTAATCTTGCCTGGTGATGTTATGTTATTCAATGACAGTACCTCACTTGCAGTAACATTGCCGTAAAGTTTTACAATATCCCATATAGTGTCGCCATAACGCACAGTATGAGTTATATAAGTTCCATCAGTCTCATCCGGTAAGGCTGGTGCAGCTGCGGGCATGGAAGCCGCAGAAGCTTCGATACCGGTCCCTGTTATTTTCTGCTTCTCTTCGAAGGTCATCATATTAATCTTGGAGAGGCCATCGGCTCTGGTGGGAAGAACGTAGACCGCAATAGTCTGGCCTACCCTGATTGAATTCCGGTAGATATTATTCCAGTATCTAAGGTCCGATACAGGCACCTTGTACCATGATGAGATATATCCCAGGTTGTCGCCATCCTTAATAGTGTAAAGAAGCCTAGTTTTTCCCTTGATATCACCCGGAGCTCCCGAAAAATGTTTCGGATCGGCAATTTGTGTAACCTTGTTGAGGTACACATCGGGTTTATATCTTCTGATGGTATCGTTGAGGCCAATAAAATCGCCAATATGATTCATAGGAAGGGTAAGCGACATAGGTTTTGATGATCCGGGAACCAGACCTGTTTTATACTGGGGATTTAAAGCCTTCAGCTCGTCAATCGGAATGCCCATAACCTGGGAGATTTGCGAAAGGTGTATGTCCTTATTAATCATAATGGTATCCGTAGCAATTGGAATATCAAGAGGAAGCGGTTTCAGATTGTGTTCGGCATAAAAGGTAATAGCGTAAATAGCTGCAACATATTGAGGTATGTAGCCTCTGGTTTCGCGTGGCAATCTGTAATAAATATCCCAATAATCTTTCTTGTTATCCGCCCGCTTTATGGCTTTGTTAACATTCCCCGGTCCGCAATCGTATGCTGCAATAACCAGAATCCAGTCATTATAAATCTTATAGAGATCCTGCAGGTATCTCGCAGCAGCATGTGTCGATTTTACAGGATCTTTACGTTCATCGACAAGGGAGTTGATCGTCAGGCCATACATTTTCCCGGTGCTGTACATAAATTGCCACATGCCGGTAGCACCTGAGCGGCGGTTCACCACCCCGGGGTTAAGAGCCGACTCAATAACTGCCATATATTTTAGCTCCGTCGGAATTCCGTAGGAGTCAAATATATCCTCAATCATGGGGAAATAATAATCTAACAGACCCAGTACTGCGCAAAATTTATGTCTCTGCCGAACGGTATAAACATGAATATGACTTCTGATAATACTATTATACTTAAGGTCCACAATAGAATTAATACGTGCTATCCTGCTGATATACAGTGAGTCGGGATATTCAATACCGATTGTGTCGGAAACCGAAATTTCAGGATGGTTTTTCAGAGCCATTTTCACGTACCAATTATTAACCAGACTGTCGAGGTCATCGTTAACATGTTGGGTACTTATTGTATCCGGTCTGATAGTCAGAGTGTCGGATACGGTGGCTCCCTTAACATTTAGGAGTGCCAGAAACGAAAATGCCAGTAATACTCTGAATCGCATAAATTTAAATTATGTTAGAAGGTTATTTTCATACCTAAATTCAACCCTGCTCCTGTAAAACCACCGGGAAGCGGGAGTACCGAGGGATAAACCGAAATCTCAAGGTTGGTACTTACATCATAGTTAAAGAGGCTTGCATCCACATTAGCATCTATAATCGAAATCAGGTACCAACCCGCGATGCCAATATACGAAAGATCTCTATATCTTTTATAATAATCGACCATTCTGAGCAT
>CAIPJU010000685.1 GCA_903865465.1 uncultured Bacteroidota bacterium | reverse complement strand
GGGAAACTTATATAGCCTCGATTTTACCATTGTAATCCGATTGATTAACATCATCTTTAATGTAATCAACATCCAGTTGCCTTAACTTAAATGAATTCTTATATATGATTCCCGATACACAATTATTATTAAAATAGCCCTCTGATTTGAAAAAAGAAATTGGTTTGAAAGAATTATTCCACTTCAGTCTTTATCTTTAAACAAACAGATCTTATTACACCTGGCTCAATAAATTTTAAAACGATAATATGAAAAACAGATTCAGGAATCCAATCATGCTTCTTCTTTTCCTTACCCTGTCAGTAATCTCATTTGCTCAGAAAGGACCCATTCTGGTCGTTGATGCAGATAAACCGATATCAAAAATCCAGCCTACGCTTTGGGGGATATTCTTTGAGGATATCAACTTTGCAGCTGATGGAGGTATCTATGCCGAATTAGTAAAAAACCGCTCCTTCGAATTCACAAATCCTAAAGAGGGATGGGTTTTCGAAGGCGCGTTCATGTCGGATTCGCCTGTATTAATACTTAACAGGGGAGAGGAAAATATAAATAATCCCAGGATAGCCCAGGTGACTATAAATGGAAAAACCTGCATAACTAATGAGGGATTCAGAGGAATGGGAATCAGGCAGGATAATGAATATAGATTCTCTCTATTAGCCTCATTGAAAAGTGGTCAGATTAAGGTGAGCGTTAAACTGATTGGAAGTGACGGAAGTGAAATTGGCAGCACCTTTATCAATCCTGCCGATAAATCCTGGAAAAAATACGAATCAATTATAAAAGCAACAAAGACAGATTCCAAGGCAAGTCTGAAACTCTGTTTTGAAGGAGATGGTAGAGTTCAGATAGATATGGTATCTCTCTTCCCGGTGAACACCTGGAAAAACAGAAGTAATGGTCTCAGGGCTGACATTGTGCAGAAGCTGGCTGATTTGAAACCGGGTTTTATAAGATTCCCTGGAGGATGTATTGTGGAAGGACGCGACCTGGCTAAGAGATATCAGTGGAAGTACACAATTGGAAATCTTGAGGAGCGCAAACTAATTATAAACCGGTGGAATGATGAGAATGCCAGGGCGACTCCGGATTACTTCCAGTCCTTTGGTTTGGGTTTTTATGAATATTTCCAGCTGGCTGAAGACATAGGTGCTGAACCTCTGCCAATTTTAAATTGTGGAATGGCCTGCCAGTTCAATACAGCTGAACTTGTACCTCTTGAGCAGCTTGATTCCTTTATCGAGGATGCCCTCGATCTGATTGAATTCGCTAATGGAGCTGCTACTACCCCGTGGGGTAAAATAAGGGCCGGCATGGGTCATCCTGAATCCTTTAATATGAAATACCTGGGTATTGGCAATGAACAATGGGGACCACAGTATTTTGAACGATATGCCCTGTTTGAAAAAGCCTTAAAGGAAAAACATCCTGAAATAATGCTGGTGTCGAGCGCCGGCCCAATGCCTTCGGGCCCAATGTTTGACCAGGCAGGCAAGGAACTCAGGAAATATAATCCTGCGTTGGTGGATGAACATTTTTATAATACTACTCAATGGTTCTTTAATAATGCCACACGTTATGACAACTATGAACGCAATTCCTATAAAATTTTTGCCGGTGAATATGCCGCACGTAATGGAATGCAGGGAGGTAAAGGTGAGATCAAAAGCACCTGGGAAGCCGCCCTGGCGGAAGCCGCGCTCATGACAGGGATTGAAAGAAATGCCGATGTTGTCTATATGGCTTCCTATGCACCCTTACTTGCTAATACAGAAGCCTTCCAATGGTCTCCTAACCTGATATGGTTTGATAATCTTAAAACCTTTGGAACACCCAGCTATTATGTACAGAAAATGTTTTCAACCAACAAGGGAACTGAACTCCTCCGGATTACAAAAGATGGCAAAGCTTTAACAGGCGATGATGGCTTATATGCTACAGTTTGCAGAGACGAAAACACAAAAGAGATAATCATGAAGCTAGTCAACAAAAATGCGCAAGCCACTAAAGTTGACATCAGGATTAATTCAAAAGAGAAAGGTGCAACTACTGCAAAAAGAATTGTCATGCAGTCTGATGACCTTACATTAAATAATTCAATTGACAAACCTGAAAGTATCATTCCGGTCGAGGATGAGTTTAAAACAGGTAGGGGTATATGGAGTTTGCCACTAAAGGCTTATTCACTGACTATTCTCAGACTTAGACAGAATTGATATACGTTCATTAATATTTGAAGTTCTTATTTAAACACTGTTTTCGCCAGGTCTTTTATCAAAAAAGAAGGTGCACTTTCTTTTACGTATAGATGGAGCTTGCTAT
>CAIPJU010000684.1 GCA_903865465.1 uncultured Bacteroidota bacterium | reverse complement strand
TTTATCAGAACCTGATCCAAACTGGAGATCCCTCACCTTTAACGACAGTGGATGGTCCCAGGGTCCCGGAGGATTCGGCTATTCAGATAATGATGATAATACTATTATTCCTGCATGCCTTTCTGTATATATCAGAAAAGTATTCACTGTTGCCGACACAGCTGTGATTAGCAAAGCATTGCTAAGTATGGATTATGATGATGCTTTTGTCGCATATCTGAATGATGTTGAGATTGGCCGCGCGGGAATAACCGGGGAACACCCGGCTTTCGATCAGCCTGGAAGTGATCATGAAGCAAAAATGTACGCTGGAGGAGAGCCTGAATCATTTTACATCTACAAAAATCAATTGAAAACATGTCTGTTACCCGGTAAAAATGTACTTGCGATCCAGGTACATAATAGCTCCATTACATCATCAGACCTCTCTTCCAATGCCTTCCTTTCATTTGGCATAAAGAATATAACTTCTAACTTCCGTCCTGTGCCATCATGGTTTAAGGCTGCAACTGATTTTAATTCAACCATCCTTCCCATTGTCATTATTAATACTGACGGAGGGACAGAAATTCCTGATTCTCCCCGAATTCTTGCTTCCATGAAGATAATATCCAGGGGAAATGGGGTTCGCAATCAGGTTACCGATCAGGATTCGGCACAGTTCCTTAACTATAATGGCCGGATAAATATCGAACTCCGAGGCTCGGCTTCACAGAGCGTTGAGAAAAAAGCATATGGTTTCTCAACCCTGAAATACGATAATATTAACGAAAGTAACGTCCCGCTTCTTGGTCTGCCACCTGACAATGACTGGATCCTTAACGGATTTGCTTTTGAGCCATCATTAATGCGCGATTATCTCTGCTATAATCTTTCAAGAATGATGGGGCAGTATGCCAGTCGGACAGTCTATTGCGAAGTTATTCTAAACGGGTCATATAATGGTATATATCTTCTTGAAGAGAAAATAAAGGAAGGACCTTCAAGGGTCAATGTGATTAAAATTTCGACCAATGATAATTCATTCCCTGAAGTTACAGGAGGTTATATAACAAAAGCCGATAAAACTACCGGTGGTGATCCTGTCGCATGGACTATGTCGAGTTATATCGGTAATAATGATGTTGCCTATATTCATGAACTACCTAAACCACAGTTTGTTACTCCATATCAAAATGACTATATAAAATCAGTATTTGATGGATTAAATGTTGCGGCAACCCTTGGCAACTCCTCCGTCGAATCTGGCTATCCTTCGATCATTGACATACCTTCGTTTGTTGATTATATGGCAATAAATGAATTTTCTGCAAATGCTGATGCTTACCAGTTCAGTACATATTTTCACAAAGACAGGAACGGAAAACTGAGAGCGGGACCTATCTGGGATCAGAACCTGACTTTCGGCTATGATCTCTCAATATGGGGTTATGACAGGAGCAAATTCAATACCTGGCAGTTTGATAATGGCGACAATATCGGGTCACGATTCTGGAAGGATCTTTTTAATGATCAGGTTTACAGATGTTACTTTGCCCGAAGATTCCATGAGCTTATTCAGCCAGGTCACCCACTCAATGCTGATTTTGTCGATTCATTCATCGACAGTACTCTGAATACAATAAGGGAGGCTGCCTTGC
>CAIPJU010000683.1 GCA_903865465.1 uncultured Bacteroidota bacterium | reverse complement strand
CTCTGCATCGCAGAATACTTTTTCCTGTAAACAGGGAGTGTTATAGTGACCATCGGCATTATCATGTCCTTCCCGTTCATTGTTGAAGCTGACATCTCATTCCTGCTGATTACAGCATAATCCACTCCAACACCTACCATCGGGTAGCTCATTCCCTTAGTCATCTTTGACCTGGCTTCGAGAGATTGCTTTTCGTATCTGATCATTTTCAGCATCGGATTATTTGCCATAATGGAATCATAAACCAAGCTGAGCGGTAAACCCAGTGAATCTGAAATCATAAAATCAGGGGTTGAAACCTTCATTTCCGGATCCCTGTTCAGATATCCGTTAAATGCTGCAATCACAGTGCGTTCATTGTTCCTCAGGACCGTTATATTGTTTTCAGTTTCAGCTGCTTCCATCTGAATTTTGTAAAGGTCAGTCAGATTCTGGTTTCCCTGGGAGGACATCGGACCAGTTTGCATTGCAGCCTGACTGATCATTGCTGAATTGATCTTTCCCTGTTTTTCTGAACTCATCGACTGCATGCCCGAAACATTATTCTGATTGACGGTTTGGGAAACTGCCACATCATTTCTGTTTGCTGACAGGGATGTTGCAGGCCCCTTAGCTGAAGGTGACTTAAAAGCTGCCATTGCAAGCCGTTCTATTGTTTTAAGTATTTCAACATTTTTCTCTGTGATGCTGATTTCTTTTCTGATTCTGAATAATTCAGACCATTTCTGTCGAACATCAAAAGAAAGCTGTAATTGAGCATCGAGGAAGAGCTCAAAACGGGCATTGGCCATCAGGCTCATTTCATCTTTTGCATTTCTTAGCACACCGAACCATGGGAACATTTGCATTAGTTTCACATCGGCCACCTGATTTCCGCCAGGCAGTTCCATTGGTTTAACGAAAACCCCTAAGCTAAGTTGCGGATCGGGAAGTGATGCTGCCTGTGGTACCTTCTGCAAGGCTGCCTTGTATTCTAAATAATTCTGTAAAACTCCCGGATTCTTTTCAGCGGCAATCCCAAGGTATTTTGCCAATGAATCCGAATTATGCTGAGCATCGCACATGAGAACGGACTTGCAGGCAATAATGGTCAGAAGTAATATTTTTACTGGCTTAATCATTTAGTATTTATAGATTAGCAGGTTCGGGATGACTTCTCTCTGCCCTAAGGAGAGCTCTTTCTCTCCAGATTGACTGGGAGAGAGGCACAACAAAGATTGTCATGATCTGTATTATCATTCCTCCAAAGGCAGGAATAGCCATCGGTATCATTATATCAGCACCTTTCCCGGTTGAGGTCAGTACAGGAAGAAGTGCAATTACAGTCACAGCGGTTGTCATCATAGCCGGACGGACACGTTTCTTCCCTGCAATTAGGACTGCCTTGCGAACATCGTCAATCGTATGCGGAGTCAGCTCTTCAAATGTCTGATGGATATAAGTACCCATTATCACTCCGTCGTTTGTAGCTATACCAAAGAGGGCAATAAATCCAACCCATACTGCAACACTCAGATTAATTGTATGCATCTGAAACAGATCACGGAAATTTACATCAGCCAGATTGAAATTCATGAACCAATCCTGGCCATATAGCCAAAGTATGATAAATCCTCCCGAAAATGCAACAAGTACTCCTGAGAAGTGAATTAATGATGCCGTTATTGTTCTGAACTGAAAATAGAGGAGCAGCAGGATTGCCAGCAGGCTCAGCGGAATTACCAGTGAAAGCCTGCGAACGGCTCTGATCTGATTTTCATAATTTCCGGTAAATTTATATGTTATTCCGGGAGGTAATTTTAATTCACCTTTGTCAATTCGGTCTTTCAAAAGCTTTCCGGCTTCATTGGCAGCATCGACCTCTGCTTTACCATCTTTCTTGTCAAAAATCACATAGCCAACAAGGAAGGTATTTTCGCTTTTTATCATCTGAGCTCCCCGTGTATATTCAATATCGGCAATTTCGCCAAGGGGTACCTGGACACCATTTATTCCAGGTATAAGTATCTTTTTCAGATCATCAGGATTATCACGCAGTTCACGGGCATATCTTACCCTCATTGGAAACCTTTCTATTCCTTCGACAGAGGTTGAGAGAGTCATTCCACCAATAGCTGCCTGAAGGATTTCCTGAACATCTCCAACACTCATTGCGTACCTGGCCATAGCCTCCCTGTTCAGTCTTATCTCAAGATAGGGAGCTCCAACAGCACGGTCGTAAAAAACAGTTTGTGAATTGACTGAAGGGACCTCCTTTAATGCTTTTTCGAAAAGCATTCCCGCATTTTCAATTGAGTTAAGGTCCGGCCCGTATATCTTAAGACCCATCGGGGCTCTTAACCCGGTTGAGAGCATTAAAAGCCTTGTTTCAATTGGCTGCAGACGAGGCGCAGAGGTAAGTCCGGGAAGCTTGCTAACCTTTGCAATTTCATCCCAGATATCGCCTGGTTTTTTTATTGACGGACGCCATTGTCTGAAATATTCACCCCTGTTATCACGTATAAGACTGTCGGCAGGTATTATTCTGAATTTATCTCTGTTTGGATCGTACAGGGAATTGTTGCTGAGGACAAACCTTCCCTTTTTGTCGACTTTATACCTCATCCTCTGACCATTCTCATCCAGTATATATTCCGGGCGGTAGTTGATTGTATTTTCAAACATCTGAACCGGTGCCGGGTCGAGAGCTGAATTAACACGGCCCCACTTTCCGACAGAAGTTTCTACCTCAGGAATCTGTGACAGACGCTTGTCGAGGGTTCTGATATATTCAACGTTTTGTTCTATCCCCGAATGAGGCATACTGGAAGGCATTAGCAGAAAAGAACCTTCATTGAGCGATGGCATAAATTCATTTCCTGTTCCCGGGAATATGCCAGTGGCGCCCTGCCATAATCTTGTAAAACGGATATTCTTCAATCCAGCCTTTTCAGCCCCGGTGGCAGCAAATCCAAAAAGTGCATCAAAGCCCTTCCATGCCAGTAAACCAAACAGAATGGTAAACGCCGGGATAAGGAAGAACTTCCATTTGTTTTCAAGAGCCCACAGAAGAATTTTCTCATAATAGCGGACCATCGACATGAGCGCAATCAGAATCAAAGATATAAATGCTGCAACAAAAATGAAGTTAAAGAGCTGACTGTGATGAGCTCCCAGGGGCAGCCAGGCCTTAGTGAGGTACCAGGCTGCAAACAGGACTGTTATGATGATATTGAAATATTCGGGGAATCTCTGCCTCTTTTCACTCCACCTGCCGGCAAGGATATTATTGATCCCGACGGCAGTCAGGGCGATCGCCGGCCATATGTTAAAGAATACTGGTATTACTATCCCAAGGATGATGAGAAGAGAATTCCAAATTCTTTTTATCAGTTTCCTGTTTATAGAATTATTGAATAGCAAAAAAACAGCAGTTGGTAAAACAACTATTCCAAGGATGAATGCTGAAAGAAGGGCAAAGGTTTTTGTGAAGGCAAGAGGATGAAATAGTTTTCCCTCCTGTGCCTGCATTGCAAAAACAGGCAGAAAACTGATAATTGTCGTCGCTACTGAAGTAACCACGGCACCCCTGACTTCAGTAGTCGCAAGGTATATCACATGCAGCAGCTTTTTACCCTTTATTCCCCTGTTCTCTTCCATTTCGAGATGCCTAAGGATATTTTCCACATCTACAATGCCAATATCAGCCATGACACCAATGGCTATGGCAATTCCCGACAGCGCAACTATATTAGCTTCTATACCGAAAGCTCTCATCAGAATAAAAGTCATAAGTACTCCAAGGGGCAGCAAACTGGCAACTATGAGCGAAGCCCTGAGATTCATTACCAGCACAATTATCACAATAATGCAGATAATGATTTCATGCGACAGGGCTGATTCAATGGTTCCGATGGTTTCATTTATAAGACCACTTCTGTCATAAAATGGGACAATAGTTACTTTCGAAATGGTTCCGTCAGGAAGTGTTTTCTGAGGAAGTCCCGGTTCAATCTCTTTTATTTTGTTCTTTACATTGTCAATAACCTCCATGGGATTTGATCCGTACCTGGCAACGACGACGGCTCCCACCGCCTCTGAACCGGATTTATCAAGTCCGCCGCGGCGTGTTGCAGGGCCGAAAGATACCCTTGCTACATCTTTTATTCGAACAGGTATGTTATTTCTTGATGTGACAACAGATAATTCGAGATCATTTAAAGTTTTGACGTAGCCCAACCCCCGGATAATATACTCAACCTTATTCAATTCCATTGTCTCTGCTCCAATGTCAAGGTTGCTTTTCCTGACAGCATTCATAACTTCCATGACTGATACATTGAATGCCTTGAGAGCATCCGGATCAATATCGACCTGATACTCTTTTATGTATCCTCCCGCTGAGGCAACTTCTGATACCCCTTCAGCAGACATTAAATTGTACCTTACATAAAAATCCTGGATTGTTCTAAGCTCCTGAGGATCCCAGCCACCTGTTGGTTTGCCGCTTTTTGGATCATGTGCTTCAAGTGTGTACCAGAAAATCTGACCCAGGGCTGTTGCATCCGGACCCAGGGAAGGCTGGACCCCGGCAGGTAAAGTACCGGATGGGAGGGAGTTTAACTTTTCCAGTATCCTCGACCTGCTCCAGTAAAACTCAACGTTATCCTTGAAGATGATATAGATGAATGACATTCCAAACATCGAGGTGCTTCTGATTGTCTTAACGCCCGGGATACCGATAAGGGCTGAGGTCAGGGGATAAGTTACCTGGTCTTGGACATCCGTTGGAGAGCGTCCCATCCATTCGCTTGCAACAATCTGCTGATTATCACCAATATCAGGTATGGCATCCACTGGTACAGGATTTCGTTCAATAAGAACCTTATCAGTCTTAAAAGGCATGGTCACTACACCTGCAGCGATAAATAGGATTAGCAGGATGAATGTTATCAGCCTGTTTTCGAGAAAGTATTTTACCAGTCTGTTAAACATTTCAATATCTGTCCGGATTTGTTGATAATGTAATTTGAGAATGCTGCTTCCAGTTGTTTTTCTTTAAGATTCCCGGCTAGTACTTTTATCGGCCTTGTCAGGACGCTGACCAGTATTAGCCGGGGTATCTTAAGAAAATTTGAAGAACCGTGAAGGAGTTCAAAAAAGTTTACTGCTTATTTATCCCTCTTGTACTTGCAGCAGGCTGGCAAACCATTATATGCGTTATCGTCAGCCTTATACTTTTCGGTATCGTGACCAACCGATGCAAGTTTCTTATCAAGGGCGTCGACGTTTGTTTTTGAAGGGTCAAAGGTGACAGTCAGCATTTTTGTTTTAACATCCCAGTTAGCCTTTGAAACGCCGGCTTCCGTCATGGCGGTTTCAATACGGTCTTTACACATGTCACAGTTGCCCCAAACTTTAAAAGTTTCAGTTTTAAGTGTAGACTGCGTTTTTGAGGTTTGTGCCGAAGCAGTGATTCCAAATGCTATCATGACGATAGCTGCTATAAAATACTTTACAGTTTTCATAATAATTTTTTATTGATTAATTTAATATAAAAAAGACATTACAACCCTGGCAAGCAAGGTTGCACCATGATTAAAATATGGATCAAATCCGGAGTGTACAGATTGAGAAAAGCGAGACTTCTCCTGGGAAGAAAATTCCGGGTGGGCTTCCTGTTAAGGAGGATCCACTGATATTTATTCCTTTTGTTTCAGGAATATTGGTAATGTAATTAATTCCACCAGCTGACCTGGAAGGAGAATTATCGGATTTGCCGAATGATGGGAAATAATTGACGCTTATAGAGTATGTATGAGTCTCATTATGACAGCAATGATTTCTGATAGAGAGGAGACCTGAATCGTCCTGAGCAGCTGTCTCCATTCCGCATGATGCCTTCATCCCATTCAGTGATACCACTCTGCCGGCAACGTGTCCGCAGCAGAAATGAGTGTCAAAGCTCACCCTGATGCCCGAAAAATGCAGTATTAATATTAAAGCTATGGAAGCTGTCTTTCTCATACAGGAATAAAACAGTTGTCACTTATATTTGTTTAACAAAGAAAAGTATTTTTTTTGAATCTATTAATTGGAACTGTCATTTGCGAAGGCGGGTAGGAGGAAATCGATTTTTTCCGATGGAATTGTATATTTTTGTTTATTTTAAAAAAGTAATCATATGAAATTCGAAACCAAAGCTATCTGGGTGGGCCAGGAGGCAGACAAGGCAACAGGGGCAACCATAGTGCCAATTTACCAGACTTCTACTTATACACAGGAAGAGGTCAACAAGCATAAGGGATATGAATATTCCAGAGTTGGAAATCCTACGCGTACCGCCCTCGATACTTGTCTGGCATCGCTTGAGGAAGGTAATCATGGTTTATCATTTGCTTCAGGTCTGGCTGCCGAACATGCGATTATGGCTATTCTGAGGCCTGGCGATCATGTAATAGTTCCTGAGGATATGTACGGGGGGACCTATCGCCTAATAAAGGAGATTATAGAACCAATGAATGTGGACTTTACTTTCACTGATTTTACGGATCTTGGAAAAATTGAAAGATCTTTTCGCCCCTCAACAAAGATGGTTTGGATAGAAACACCGACAAATCCGATTCTTAAGATTTTCGATATTAAGGCAATATCAGAGATGAGTCATAAATGCAATGCTCTTGTTGTAGTTGATAATACCTTTGCCACTCCTTATTTTCAGAAACCATTGCTGCTTGGCGCTGATATAGTTGTGCATAGTACAACAAAATACATTAACGGTCATTCCGATCTTATTGGCGGCGCCGTAATCGTAAACGACGAC
The DNA here is from genome assembly GCA_903865465.1 of uncultured Bacteroidota bacterium. GTDB lineage: Bacteria > Bacteroidota > Bacteroidia > Bacteroidales > VadinHA17 > LD21. The sequence continues at coordinate 724 of CAIPJU010000683.1, read as the reverse complement.
ACATTGTATCACAGAATTTTACTTGTTCAAAAATCGGTTGGAGCAATTCCCTCCCCATTCGATTCATGGCTTACACTGAGGGGTGTGAAAACACTCGCAGTGCGTATGCGTCAGCATGAAGAAAATGCTTTTGAGGTGGCAAGGTTTCTGCTGGGACATCCAAAAGCAGAGGCTGTTTTTTTCCCCGGACTTGAAACACATCCCGGGCATGAAATTGCAAAGAAGCAGATGACAGGATTCGGTGGTATTGTTTCATTCAGGATAAAAGGGGGACTGGCTGAGGCAAATACATTTTTCAAAAAGCTGAAAGTATTCCAGCTTGCTGATAGTCTGGGAGGAATTGAATCGCTTGCCAACTATTCAGCCCTGATGACGCATGAGGCATTTCCTGCTGAACTTCGAAAGAAGATTGGCGTCACCGATAATCTCATTCGTCTCTCAATTGGGATAGAAAACATTGAGGACCTTATTGAGGATCTTAAAAACGCATTAATCTGAGTCTTTGTTCAAGGCGGGTTCACTAAAATATTTATTTCGGTATTCCTTATAAGATGCTTTAAAATATGACTTTAACGGATAAACCCGAAAAACTGCTTATTGCTGACAGCCAGGTTCTTATTACCGAGTCGTTGAAGATCTTTATTTCAGAGCTTTACAACCTGGAGCTAATCGCTGTAGTAAGCGAGAAAAGGGAAATGCTCAGGGTATTGGGAGAGGAGAAGAT
>CAIPJU010000682.1 GCA_903865465.1 uncultured Bacteroidota bacterium | reverse complement strand
GTACCTGACAGGCAGAACTCCAAGTTCACTGAATGGAGGGCTTTCCGGCTTTACCCAAAGGATTGGTTGTTTAGTTGGATCGTGATCGAGCTTCCATGATATAAAGGGTAATATTACAATTTTGAATTCCAGCCCTTTCGATTTATGAATGGTAAGAATCCTCATTGCATCCTGATTATCGGGCAGGCTTACTGATTTTTTATTACCACTCTCCTCCCACCATTCAAGGAAGGCCCTGATATCGGAATTCCTGCTCCCTGTGAAACCAAGAACCAGATCCTGAAAAGTACTCAGATAGGCTACATTCCATGAATAATTACCCAGGCCGAAGAACTTGACAATGCTTTCTGAGGCTTCGAACAATGGCATCTGATCGAGCGATTCAATAAGGTCATTATATCCTTCCGGAAAATATACTTTTGAAAGATTAATTATATTTTCCCCCGATATTGCTGCCTTTTCGGGATCCTCACCTCCGCTTGCCAGAATATAAGTCCTTATCATCCTGGCCCAGCTTATTGAATCAGAATGATTGATTACAACTGACATTACAGATATGAGGAAATTAATTACCGGGGAGTTTGCCAGGAGAAGCGAATCATTTGAAACCACATGAAAGTTATACTGCCCCTTTTTCTCCGGAGGAAGAGTATTTGCATAATCGATCAGCGTCTTGAGTACCATTGATCCCTCTCTTCCATTGCGCACAATGATGCCTGTATCGGAAGCACCATATCCCATATCCTGAACTGATTCTATGACGGAAGGGAGTTTTTCCAGAACAAGCTCCTGCCAAATTTGTTCTTCAGTATCTTCGACAAACTCCATTCTTACATATCCTCCGTTTTTCTTACCGGGATCAATCTGGACGGCTTCAGAGTAGAGCTCCCTGAAACTAACGGGAAGCTTCTCTTCAGCCATAGCATCATCGAGAAGCTGAGGAATTTTCGTAAAGAGGGTATTATTGAATTTTATAATATTTGAACGGCTTCTGTAATTTGTCTTCAGTGAATTGCTTAAGAACCTGTCATTATCGACCATCCCGGCGAGCACAGTCCCCAGTATTTTCCAGTTACTGTTTCTCCAGCGATAAATAGATTGTTTTACATCGCCCACCACAAGGTTATCGAAACCTTCAGCCATACTGTTTTCAATCAGGGGCTTGAAGTTATTCCATTGAATTTCGGAGGTATCCTGAAATTCATCAAGCATGAAATTCTCATACCTGTTGCCTATTTTTTCATAGATAAATGGCGACTGGTCACCCTTGGTTATAAGGCTAAGTACCTCGCCGGCATCGGAGAGGAGAAAGCTGTTGCCGGCATCGGTGATAATATGGACATTACGCAAGACATCCGAAAGAATACCCAATGAATAAACATATTCGATGACAGCTTTGGCACTTTTATAATTCATGACATTGGAGTCATAGAATTCAACTGCTTCCCTGATGACATCATCGAGGCCGCCATTTATTGCTGCCTGGAGTTGAGGGCATGGTTTATCCTTTGACCATTTGGGAGGATCTTTTAAAGTCTCGCGGACATAATTATTCGGTTTCTTGACTGTACAATCCAAGAGGTCCCTGATAAAGCCGGGGATTCCTCTTCCTTTCTGGTAAAACATCTCATCACGAAGCTGATATTCTGAAAAGATTGTATCTGCCTTTGCCCCCAGCTCGGGAAGTTTTTTTTCAAAGCCAGATTTTAATGACTTTATTGTATTAATATATTTTGTAAGAAACTGCTTATTCTCAAGATTAGACCTTTCATCGGCTGAGAGGATCTTATACTTCTCCTTGAAGAGTTCCTCAGCCAGCTTCAGAATAGCTGTTTTAATATTCCAGGTCTTTTCATCATCAATATTCTTGAGGGCGAAGGAAGTTAACCAGTTTTTAAGCTGAATATCGCCGGTTGAGGAGGCGATCATCTCATCAACAGCATCGGAGAGAATTGCGCTATGGTCAAGTTCAAAGTTGAAACCGGAATGGAGCCCTGCTTCCCTGGCAAATGATCTGATTATCCTTGAAAAAAAACTGTCGATTGTTGAAACAGAAAATCTGGAATAATCATGTAAAATATTGTACAGTATCTCCTTAGCCTCTTCCCTGATCCTGGGTTCATTCTTACCTGAAGATTTAATAAGTTCAGGAAGATAGTCGCATGCCTTCCCTGAAGCCAGCCGGTGAAGGTTGTCAAGAATCCTCGATTTCATTTCGGCAGTAGCCTTATTGGTAAAGGTAACTGCAAGAATACGCCTATAATTGAAGGTCGACCGGAACAGGCTTGCCAGATAATCACCAGTTAGCCTGTATGTCTTTCCCGATCCTGCCGAAGCACTGCAGATGGTTAATGTTCCTGCTCCCATTGTGGTAAAAATACTCATTATTGAGACATTTTCCTTAAATTTGGCCCGTGAAAAAAAAGGCAGTAGTCGGATTATCGGGCGGAGTTGATTCCAGCGTTGCAGCATGGCTTCTGAAAGAGCAGGGTTATGAAGTATCTGCACTCTTCATGCGGAACTGGAATGACACAACAGGGTTGCTTCAGAGCGACTGTCACTGGGAGGACGACCTGATGTTTGCTGAGATGGTCGCCAGGAAGCTTGACATCCCGTTTCACTTTGTTGATTTGAGCGGCCCCTATCGTCAGAGAGTGGTTGATTATATGTTTGCAGAATATGAAAAAGGTCGGACGCCCAATCCCGATGTCCTTTGCAACAGGGAGATAAAGTTTGATTCCTTCGCAGAGGAGGCACGTAAACTCGGAGGAGATTTTGTGGCAACAGGGCACTATTGCAGGAAAGAACAAGTTGAAAAAGATGGCATAATTTATTACAGACTTCTGGCAGGAGCCGATGACAACAAAGACCAGAGTTATTTCCTCTGTCAGCTTAACCAGGAACAGCTTTCCACGGCTCTGTTCCCAATTGGTAGGCTGACAAAACCTGAAGTGAGGGCACTGGCTGAAAAGCTCGGCCTTGCCACTGCAACCAGAAAAGATTCACAGGGAATTTGTTTTGTGGGGAAGGTGCATCTCCCAACATTTCTTCAGCAGAAGCTTGAAGCAAAAAAAGGCAATATTATTGAGGTAACAAATCATGAAATTTACCCGGAATACCCTGTATCAATACCCGGAAATGAAATATCAGACGAATTACTTGATTCACTTACTGAGCCATTCAGACATGTTCCTTCATCGGGCAGGTTGATAGGTGAACATAGCGGCGCCCATTTCTTCACTATTGGGCAGAGAAAGGGAATGAATGTAGGCGGGCATAAGGAACCTTTGTTCGTTATTGAAAATGATGTTAAGTCAAATATTGTATATGTTGGTGAAGGCCATTCTCATCCCGGATTGAACCGAAAGGGTCTTTTCATCAGGTCCGATGAGATCCATTGGATCAGAACTGATCTGGCTATGGCCGTTGGAGAGTGTCGCGATTACCAGGTTAGGATCAGGTACCGTCAGCCATTGCAGAAGGCAAGGGTTTTCATGCGCAATACAGGGATGTATGTTATTTTTGAGGAGCTACAACGTGGTATTGCCCCCGGACAGTTTGCTGCATTCTACGAGGCCGACGAGGTGGTCGGATCAGGAGTAATAGACAGATAGCAGATTTCAGATATCAGATATCAGATATAAGTTATCAGAAAGCAGATTGCAGATATCAGAGATCAGATTTCATGTCAAGAAACAGCAAACAGGCAAAATATTCAGATTTTTCATGGAACAGGCCTGAAGAGAAGATTGACATGCGGATCAGCAATGACAGAGGCATTATCCGATGCTTTGACACTAAGCTTCGTTACGCGGTCTTTGATGAATACTTTTTCTGACTTTTCTCCTGAAGCATCAACAACGGATAATTCCAGGTTAAATTCAAAAAGATGTTCCTGCTTCTGTTCGATGTTTATTTCTATCTCATCTTTCCCTTTGCCGCTCTCCTGCCAGATCTTCAGTTCAGGCTGACCTGCGACATAAAGCCATTGTCGAAAGAATAACGAAAGATCCTTTTTACCGCTCTCCTCCATTACCTTCCTGAAATCATCGGTAAGGGCATTTGAATTTCGGAAACGGCTATAGTATAACCTCAATCCCCTGAAGAAGGCCTCATCGCCAATCTCGTTGCGGAGCATATGCAGTACCCATCCACCCTTCTGGTATGAATTGGGGTTCAGGAGCTTCATCAGGTCTGTAACGCTGCTGTCAATTACCGGTGCCGGATTACGGTCATAGAACCTGAGAACTCTCTCACGTGATGAGCTCATGTCAGATTCAAGCTTCTTCCTTCCATCCTTCGACTCGAAATAAAGTGAGGTAAGGTAGGTGGCAAAGCCTTCGCTTAACCATATGTGGTGCCAGTCAGCTTCTGTAACACAGTCACCGAACCACTGGTGTGCCTCCTCATGGGCAATGAGTCCTTCATCCTTACCCTGACCAGTTACGGAATTCTCGGAGTAAAAGATAGTACCTGCATTTTCGAGTCCGCCGTAAATTGTCTTTGATTGGACATTGGCCAGCTTCTCATAGGGATATTCACCAATAGTTTTTATATAATATTGCAGGGGACTCACGGCAATGGAATAATCGGAGAAACCTTCTCTCTGGTTTTCAGGAAAAACCCAGGCAGAGACAGGAATACAGGTTACAGTTCCATCGGAATGAACAGAAAACCTGGCAGCGCCGAATGTCATAACCTTCGTTGAGATCGGAACAGACTCCTTCCAGTGAGTCATTTTTCTGCCTTTCGCTAAAGGTGATTCTTCGATCAGTGAGCCGCTGGCAACGACCTTATAGCAATCGGGTGATTTAATTATGAAATCCACTTCAGCCTTGTCATAGGGATGGTCGATACAGGGGAGGTAATTATGGGCCCTGTCGGGCCAGTGGTCGGCAAAGAAAGTACGGCTGCCATATTTATTCTTTGAGATGATAAGTCCATCGGCAGGAATGCCTGAGTAAATAATGGAAATATTCAATGTATCATTTTTCGATACATTATGTTTAAAGAAGATGGTAAGTTTATCTTTCCCCTGCTCCCATCTAGTATTCTCACCATTAACAGCTGCAGAGGTGACATCCATCCCCTTGCCGTCAGGGCCTGAACTTTTTAAATCAAGAGTGAATGAAGAGACCGGGGCAAGAAATTTTACTTTTATATCAGCTACTGCTTCAATCCTGTTGGTTGAATCATTTATTGAAATATTGAACTGATAGTTCAAAACATCAGCATCCCGATTTCGGATATAGCCGTCGTGAGCAGATAAAACAGAGGAAAAAAGAAGCAGAAGGCAGATCAATGTAATTTTATTCATAAGCTGTTTTTTAAAATTTACGGCATTAAGCCATAACTGTTATGATGAAGTTGGGGCTTTATTCAGATCAGTTTTGATTTCTCCTGATGATCGTTTAAGACTCACAACAAAGACTCCGGTAAAGATCAGACATGCTGAAATTATCATTATCAGGTTGATATGGTCCTGTCCCAGAAGTGATGCAAGGTAGGCGGCAATTATTGGTTGAGT
>CAIPJU010000681.1 GCA_903865465.1 uncultured Bacteroidota bacterium | reverse complement strand
CTGCTCAGAATTTCAAATGCAAATTCCGGCTGAAAGAGTGGTTCCCCTCCGGTAAGAGTTAGGCCTCCACCCGAGGCAACATAGAAAGCAATATCTTTTTCTGCTTCACTCATCACATCATCAGGAGTGACAATCATTCCTGTAAACTGAATTGCGTTTGAGGGGCAAACATGCACGCATTCACCCGATACCATGCACCTAAAGCGGTCAATCTCAATATAAGGTTCAGAGGGGCTTTTCATTTGGATGGCACCCTCAGGACAAGCTTTAACACAGCTCCCGCACGATATGCATAAATTGGAATTATACCAGATTGAAATGTCAGAGCTTATTCCCTCCGGACTATGGCACCAGACGCAATTCAGGGGACATCCCTTGAGAAACACAGAGCTCCTTATTCCAGGTCCGTCATGAACCGAAAATCTCTTTATCTTGAATATTTTCCCTTTAATCTCAGCCATTTTCGCCCTGGGTTGTTCGTAATATTATTTCATCCTGCAGATCTCCTGACAACTCGGTAAAATATGCAGTGTATCCTGCTACCCTTATTGTGAGTCCCCTGTACGAAACCGGATCGGCTTTAGCTTTTCTAAGCTCATCTGCAGTCACCACATTGAATTGAATATGATGAATCGGAAGCTCAATAAATGTCCTTAAAAGAGCAGTAAATTTTGATCTGTCGCTTTCGTTGCCGAAGAGTGAGGGCAGGAATTTCATATTCAGAAGGCTTCCGTTGCTTGCAAGCTTCGAAGGCATCCTCGCAACCGAGTTGAGCACTGCCGTGGGCCCCTGTTTATCGCGACCGTACATGGGTGACAGACCTCCATCGGCAAGAGGAGTAAGGGCAAACCTTCCGTCGGGAGTTGCTGCAACATTCTGACCCATTGGGACATGGGCAGAAACAGTATACAAACCCATATGATATAGCCCCCCTCTGTAGTTTCTGTTTTCCTTAAGCGAGGATGCGAAATATTCAATCCATTGAACTCCAAGATCATCAACCCAGGCAATGTCGTTACCGTATTTTGGTACCCTGTTGATACAAATCTGTCTCAAGACCTCACTATTACTGAAATTACTTCGTAAAGCATCCAATAATTCAAGCTTTCCGATGATTTCTTCCTCAAAGACTAATTTCTTCAATACAGCCAGGCTGTCGGCAATATTTGCCCCCTGAATGGCCTGAATTCCCGAAAGGTTGTATTTAGCACCACCTGCAGTCACATCAATCCCTTTCAGGATACAATCGTCAATTACTGAAGAGAGAAAAGGAGATGGCAGATGTTCCTGGTGAAACTTTTCCACGACAAAACAGGCTTCCATCATTTTAGTAACGAAGTAGTCGATCTGCTTTCTGAAAGAATTCACGAGGTCGCTATAGTTTGAAAAATCATTCAGACTGCCAGTTTCCGGACCCATTTGTTTTCCCGTCACCATACAAACACCATTATTCAGAGCAAGTTCCAGAGCTTTAACGAGATTAAACATAGCTGCATCGCTCCAGCCCAGGAAATTCCCGTTTGTACTAAGTTCAACGCAGCCCACAAGTGCATAATCGAGACTATCTTCAGCACTTATACCTGCTGTTTTGAGCGAAGGGATGATACTTTCGTCGTTTACAATCTGGGGCATTCCAGTCCCAAGACCGATTATGCGGCTGCATTCATCTATAAAATCAAACGGTGAATTCTTGTGCAAACGCGCTGTCAGGTTTGGTTGTGGAAGCCGGACATGTTCCTGTGCCTGGAGGAAAAGATAAGATAGCTCATTTGTTGCATCACTGCCATCGGCATTTACTCCGCCAAGTGTGATATTAAAGCCAATGGGAAAACCGGCAAAATATTTGGCACTATGGCCATTACGCATGTAAACTATCTGATTGAATTTGATGAATAGAGCGTCAATCAGTTCTAACGCAGAATTATCGTCAAGAATTCCGCTGAGCATATCACTTTTAAAGAAAGGAAAAAGGTATTGGTCCATTCTTCCCGGCGAAAAAGAGGAGGCGTTTGATTCCATATGAAGAATCACGAAGAGAAACCATACTGATTGAAGAGCTTCACGGAAAGAGGAGGGAGCTTCTTGTGAAAGTTGCTGGCAGATGGCAGAGATCTCCTCAAGATTCTTTCTAAGATTAATGTCATTCTCTTTCGAAGCCATCTCCGAAGCAATAACCGAATAACGCAGCATGAATGCTGAAGAGGCTTTCAAAACAGTTGAGACGCTTTCATAAAAGACTCTCTTTTCGCCGGTGGAGTTATTAAGTTTCTCATTGACAATACTCCTAAGACCTGCCGGGCCATACTCAAGCCATTTTGCAACATTGGGACAGATATGTCCCTGGGCGTGATCTTTCTGATTTATCTTAACAACCTTTTCAATGGCGCTGATTTCATTGCCAAAAGATCGGTAGATATTGTCCTCGAGGGTTTTCCCTTTCCAGAAAGGGGCAATCTTCTCTTTGAAAAAAGTGTCATCCCCGGTATGTATTCCGAAAGGATCCTGTTGTCTTAAAGGCAGATCATCTATCTCTTTTTCGAGCCATGAGATACCTGCCTCGGGAAAAACCACTCCAGCCCGGATATCAGCTGTCCGGTTGCCAACAATTAATTCAAGCGGATCGATTGAAATCGGGATTTCAAGAAGTGATCTTTCAAGTGACTTCGCTCTTTTCAGGATTACCGGTATCTCACCACATTCAGCATAGACAGCAGTTATAATCTTAGCCTGTTCAATCGACACAAGCCTCTCTGCGCTCAGGGTCTTCTCTCTTAAAGCAAGGATTCTCCCAGTTGGTACAGCTCTTCTGATTTTGTCTGCCATTAAAAATTATCTGGAATTATAATTGAGTCCACTCCGAAAATCCCTTTATACCTTTAAATCCCATAAAGGGGACTTTTAAACTTGCTGATTTTCAATTGTTCCCCTTTCAGGGGCAGAGGGTAAAAACAATTGAAAACAAAACTATTACTTTTCGGAGTGGACACATAATTTAAAGTTTCGATAAACCATTCAGCGGTAGAAGGGCTTTAATCCCGGCCAGTCATACCGATATTTTCCAGTCCAAAAAGCCTGCAAATATGTTTATTATAAATATTATCAAATACCCTTTCTTCCAGAATATCTTTATTTGATTCAAGAAGAGAGTTGTATTCTTCTATCCTTTGAGCGGCAAGTTTGTAAGAAACATGAACCAATTGTCTCATAGCCGGATTGCAGGCTTTTTTCCCTGGAACATGTATCAGGGCATCGGCGAATTCATCACCTGACCATCTCAGGAGCTCATTTTTTGTTGGAAGCATCGAAGGATTGATGTCAATAACATCAGAATATGGTGCACATAACTCCTCAATTTTGTCAAGCGATTCACAATAAATCTCCTTTACAAACTTCAAGGCTTCACCCCCTGCAACGGCTAGACCAATTATCTCCTCTATCCAGGTGGTACCGGCAGTTTTAAGATGAAAACCTTTGGAATGTTTTTTTGTCAGGGAGCCAATGTAAGGATAGATGGAGAACTTATCAGAACCTGAGTGGATGCTGATTTTGAGGTTTTCAGGAAGTCCAAACTCCTTAACTGCAAGGTCAATAGCCATGAGATCCGATTCAAACTCCCCGGCAAATTTAAGAGGATTGCCCACATAATCCACACCCTTATTGAACCTTCCTGAAAACCTGGGAGCTATAGTCTGTACCGGGATCTTCTCACAAGCCAGCATCCAGAGAATATAAAATAGTTCTGCCGGAGACTGTGGTTCAGGAACTTCATCCATGGAAATTTCCGTTACAAAATTCCCTTTTCCTTTCAGATTCTCAATTTTACCATAGACCTCCGATGCCTTTAATACTGATTGCAGGTATTTTTCAGCAATTGCAACCGAATTTACCCGTGAGACAGGAAAGGAGAACTCATTCCCCGCGATCCCGAAAATTCCCTTATGCTTATCGACCTCGTTTATGAATTTTTTAACTGCCTCTTCTTCTGCTTTCTGACCGATATATTTTGCAACATCGATAGTGAAAAAATCAGAGCTCTCAATAAATTTGTCAACAGTTTCTAAATTGATATGATCGGCATCTACAAAATAGGCTTTTGTAAAACCTGCTTTTGAAACGGCATTGTCGGCTTCGATTCTTACATCACCTGGTGCAGATCCGATAGTAGTATGTTCACGGTTCGACTTATTCCAGACGGGAGCTATCTCAACACCATTATTCAATGCTGTGATGAATGCACTGAGTTGCGCATCTCCCTGTTTTCCGAATCTGTCGCCGATGCCGATCGAATATTTTCCTAATAACTTCATAATTTCCAGCTCAGTCTATTATGACTCTTTTCTCTTTTGGTGCAAAAACTGACATGATTATCCATGCTAAAATATAAGCACAGGCTGCAATAGTGAACATGACGGTGTATCCGGTTTCAATATGTCCCGATCTTTTGAAAAAGTCGAGTATATGCCCTGCCAGAACTGATATGAAAGCGCCACCTATAGCGCCGGCCATACCGCCAATCCCCGTTACGGAACTAATCGCTCTTTTCGGGAAGGCGTCCGATACAGTAGTGAAGATATTAGCCGACCAAGCCTGATGCGAAGAGGCGGCAAGGCTGATGAGCGCCACTGCTCCCCATGTACTAACTCCCGGCGACTGTGCGAAGAAAACTGGGATAACAAGCAGGGCGAACAGGAGCATAGTATATTTCCTTGCGTTGTATGGAGACATTCCCTTCTTAATCATGAATGAAGAGAGCCAGCCCCCGAATATGCTGCCTATTGTTGTCGAAGAGTAAATCACTACCAGTGGGATTCCGAATGATTTTATGTCAAGGCCTGCACCCCTTACTGTTGAGAGCCATCCGGGAATCCAGAAAAGGTAGAACCACCAGATGGGATCGGTCATTGCCTTGCCAATAAAGAAGATCCATGTTTGCCTGTATTTGAGCAGTTGTAACCAGGGAATTGGTTTTTGACTTTCGTTCAATTCTTCCGGGTCGCTTTTGATTAAATTCAACTCTCCAGCCGACAGGCGTCTCTGTTTTTCAGGAATCTCATAAAAGATAAACCAAAGGATTATCCATATAATACCAATTGCTCCCGTAAAAATGAAGGCTGCCTGCCAGCCAAAGGCTATAACTATTGCAGGTACAGCCACGGGAGCAATAACGGCTCCAACATTTGCTCCAGAGTTGAATATGCCTGTAGCCAGGGCTCTCTCTTTTTTTGGAAACCACTCTGCAATTGTTCTTATTGCCGAGGGGAAGTTGCCCGATTCACTAATACCGAGCATGGCCCTCCAGAATCCAAAACCAAACACCCCTCTTGCCAGGGCATGTCCCATGGCTGCAAGGCTCCATAACAGTACCGAGATCCCATAACCTATCCTGGTGCCGAAGCGGTCTATGAGCCTCCCGGCAAGAAGCATCGAGAAACCATAGAAGAGCTGAAAAACAGTGACTATATTACTGTAGGCAACTTCACCTATTTCAAGGTCACTCTCGAGAATTGGTTTCAGGATCCCAATAACCTGACGATCGAGATAGTTGATAGTGGTGGCAAAGAATATGAGAGCACAAACGGTCCACCTGTATTTACCTGCATTAAAGGTTCCTGACATATTTCATTTATTGGCGCTAATGAGAATCAAACATTATAAGTTGTCGACGACGTTGTTCCTCCTCTTCCTGTCCAGTTGGTATGGAAGAATTCTCCCCTTGGCCTGTCAGTACGTTCGTAGGTGTGAGCGCCAAAATAGTCACGCTGGGCCTGAAGAAGGTTTGCAGGAAGTTTCTCGCAGCGATATCCGTCGTAATAGCCAAGTGCGGAGGAGATTGCAGGAGTAGGAATGCCATTGGTAGCAGCAGTGGCAACAACGTTTCGCCATCCTTTTTGGGCCTTTTCAATCTTGTCCCTGAAGAAAGGATCAAGCAGCAGGTTGTTAATTGAGGAATTGTTCTCAAAAGCCTCTTTGATCCTGCCTAAAAATGCCGATCTGATAATACAACCACCACGCCACATAAGGGCAATGCCTCCATAGTTGAGATCCCAGCCATACTCATGGGCGGCTGCTTTCATTAGAGCATAACCCTGAGCGTATGATACAATCTTTGAGGCATAAAGAGCATCTTTCAGGTCGTTTAAGAATTCTTTTTTATTGCCTTTAAATGTTGGTACGGGACCATGGAGTACCGAAGAGGCATCAACCCTTTCCTGTTTTATGGCAGAGAGGCATCTCGAAAAAACGGCTTCGCCTATAAGTGTCAAAGGGATGCCAAGGTCGAGGGCTGCCACTCCGGTCCATTTTCCTGTTCCCTTTTGCCCTGCTGTATCAAGAATCTTATCAATTAGCGGAGTGCCGTCAGAATCTTTGTAGGCAAGGATATCGCGTGTTATTTCTATCAGATAGCTATCGAGGTCACCCTTATTCCACTCCTGGAAGATAAGGTGCATCTCATTGGCACTGAGATGAAGAAGGTCTCTCATAACCTGGTAAGCTTCAGTGATCAGCTGCATGTCGCCATATTCAATTCCGTTATGAACCATCTTAACAAAATGGCCGGCGCCATTTTCACCTACCCAGTCGCAGCATGCTGTGCCATCGCTCATCTTTGCCGCAATTGCCTGGAAAATTGGTTTTACATAGAGCCAGGCTTTATTTGACCCTCCGGGCATAATGGAAGGACCCAGAAGTGCACCCTCTTCACCGCCGGAAACCCCTGTTCCTACATAAAGCAGTCCTTTGCTTTCTACATAGGCCGTCCTCCGGTTAGTATCCGGGAAATGTGTGTTCCCTCCGTCAATAATTATATCACCAGGTTCAAGGTAGGGGATGAGGGTTTCGATCATTTCATCGACGGCACTCCCGGCCTTGATCATAAGCATCACTTTTCTGGGACGTTCAAGGAGTGATGTCAGTTCCTCAATAGAGTGGGTACCACGAATATTTTTTCCCTTTGCCCTTCCTGCCAGGAAATCATCAACTTTTGAAGCTGATCGGTTAAAGACTGCAACCCGGAATCCTTTGCTCGCCATGTTAAGTACAAGATTCTCGCCCATCACCGCCAGTCCAATTAATCCTATGTCTGCTAATTTGTTCATAATAATATATTTATGTTGTTATGCCACCAGATTCAATTATAGTAATAATTTAATTATCTTTTAATACCTACCGGAACTCTATTAATTAATTTCAAATCAGCCATCTTCTTTATTTTTCTTCTTTATAATATTCAGCGACAATCTCATCCATCACTTTAGCGGTTCGGGCCGCCGAGTTACCTGTGCTCGGAGAGATTCCTCTTCCTTCCAGCGACTGGACAATTTTCTCAATAAGATAGAGCTGAACATGTTCGGGACGTTCATTCACATATCGCTTTCTTCCTGAACCGTTGACGACTTCAATAGATTCAAAGCTGAAAGTCGAGAACTTTATAGAGCCTTCTGATCCAATAATTTCAATTATGTCCCTGCTGTTACTCTCCGGTGAGCCAAAACACCATGTTCCGGTACCGGTAATATTGTCTGGGAAGGAAAACTCAGCTGTTACAAAATCCTCAGCTTTATAGAGGCCAGAGTAGTTTCTGACAATTGATTTAACCTGCTGAATGGGTCCGAAAACAAAGTCGAGCCAGTCGAGCTGATGCGACGCCAGGTCAAAAAAATGGCCTCCACCCGAAATAGCAGGATCGACTCTCCATGGAAGTTTTCCATCTCTTTCATTATCCGAGGGGGCTTTGAAAAGCTGCAGCTGTACAAACTGTACTTTACCAATAATACCTTTTTCGATAAACTCCTTCACCCTGAGAAAACCGGGAAGTGTCCTCCGGTAATAGGCTACAAAAACAGGGATGCCATATTTCTCCGATGCCTCGTTAATTTCCTGGCATTCTTTATAGTTGAGTGCCATGGGCTTCTCGATATAAACCGGTTTCCCGGCCCTGATAGCTGCAATCCCGTACTCTTTATGGCTGCCCGGAGGTGTAGCAACATATACAGCATTTACCTCCTTGTCGTTTATTAAATCTTCTGCATCAGTATAGAACTTCGGAACCTTATGTCTCTTTGCATAGTCTCCGGCAAGAGCGGCATTTCGTCTCATTACAGCCATAAGACGCGATCCTGCAACTTTATTAAATGCAGGTCCGCTTTTGACTTCCGTTACATTTCCGCATCCAATTATACCCCAGTTTATCATAAAAATAATTCTGTTTAACTATTTATAAGTTTATCCTTTGTACTCCATAAACCCAGTGCGGGATTTGAGATGAAAAAAATCTCTTCTCCATCACCCGTGATGTTAAAACCTTCTTTCAGATTCATTGGATCGTATTTATGAATCATTTCGCTTAATTCACCGAATCTGAAGTTTACTGATTCTATCTCTTCACGCGAAAGGATTCCCGTGCAGTAGGTCACGCTGAAGCGCTCTTCGGAACTTCCATGAATAAGATGAGCTGCCGTGCTGAGGTTATCCCTGAGATTACTGTTCCCGGAAAGTGATTCAAGAGTGGATATCCTTCCCCGATAACCATACTGCCTTATGAGATGGTCTATTTCCCTGTCCTCGCCAAACTCTTTCAGTCCAGGAGCAAGGACTATTAATTCCCCGCCATCAGCCATTGCCATCCGGGTTCTGTAGATACTTTTGTTCCCTATCCAGGTGCTTCTGAATTCAGTGGGATCGAGCCATACCACAACCTTTTTCAAAGGATTTTCAAGAAGGGTGAAGTTTACTTTGACCGAAAGTTCGGCGGCAAGGGTGAAGACCTCTTCATCGTCACCAATGAAGAGCCCACGGGTTACAAGGCATCCGTTTTCATCCCTACCGATCACGGTATGGATATATACTACCGGAAGATGGGGAATGAATTTTTCTGCGGCATAGTTCAGCAGGCTTCTTACAGGATTATCAGCCCTGCCCATAATCCTCTCTATTCCGTAAACGGCTCCGATAAAGTGGCTTTTATTTATTCCCTCCGTGCCACCAGTTCCGACAAATAGGTTTTTATTGTAATTGGCCATTCCAATTACTTCGTGAGGTACAACCTGGCCGACCGAGAGAATAAGGTCGTGTCCCCCTAGAAAAACCAGTTTGTTGAGCTGTGCGGGCCACGTATAATTCAGAGCTCCTTCGGTAATTTTTGAAATGAATTCTGCGGGTACAGTGCCGGCTGTGACAACATCCTTCCGCCAGTCGTGAACCCGGAACAAACTCCCGGGAACATCTTTGTACATAATACCTATTTCATTATTGCTCATAGGATTATGGGTTCCCAGCGCCGGGAGTACATCTTTTAACCTCTCCTGGTAGTAATTGAAAATCAGCGAGGTAATCTCTCCTGCCCGTGAATGGTACCGGCTGAAGTCGGGTGGGACAACAAGAACCTTTTTCCTGTTGCCAAGCTTTTCCAGGGCTGAACAGAGACCCTCTTCCAGGTCTTTATGACCCAATACAGCAGTTTCAGAACCAGATTTAAAGTATATCATATTCTTACTGTTTCCAGTGAGGGTGTTCAGGCAAAAATGTCTCAAATTCTCTTATCAGCTCATCCTGATAGGTTCCCATATAAGTACCTGTAAAAAACCTGTCAAGCCCCTCTTTGTAAAGTCGTTCCCATGATTCCTCCTCCTTGCCCGGGTTAACGGGAAAGAATAGGACTCCATTCGATTGTGCCGCCTTCATATCACCTATGGCATCTCCGATCATAAGTATTTTATCATCGGCATATTTCCCCCTGGCAGCATATTTAAGATGTTCAGCTTTGGTGCCGTGTTCCTGCCCTGCAATCATCCTTACATAATGGGCAATCCTGTTTTCTTCCCATTCTCTCCTAAGAGCATCGTATGGAGTTTGAGAGACAACCATTGGATCAGCTTTGTCTTTTATCTTTTCGAGACACTCTTTTACAAATGGGAAGGGAGTGATCCCATAAACCATTTTGGCAATATCTTCATTAACCTTGAGCGACCAGGCAAGGGTCTTTGTGATAAAAGGGTCGTTTACTTCTGATGCATATTTGATCAGAGCCGGATTGCCGAGCTTAGTCTCTTTTTTTGTCCATTCCACGAGTGAAGCAGGGGAGGGCACTGTAAAATTCCTGGCCTTAACTTCGTAACGATCAGCAAGCAATTTAAGCGCCTCATTAACAGCCAGAAATCTGTTACAACCCCTGTTTGTGGAATAGAGGTTTACAAATTCCCAGGTTTCGCGTGCATATTTTGATACAGGCTGCATCCCGAAAAAGCTGATGAAATTTGGACAAAAGCACTCTTTTTGTTTTATCTCCATGGTGTCGAAGGCACATCCGTCACTGTCGATACCAATGAAAAACTCTCTTTCAGGTTTCAGGCTAAGCAATTGCTGTTGGGGATTCATATGATTTGAAAATTAGATATTCTCTTTCTGATATGCCTGAGGCAGATAATCGGGTAATTTTTTGTCAGCAAAGATCATCTGAAACTTCGAAAATCTCTGCCGGCCATTTATAATTGGAACAGAAGGCCAGTCTTCGCCAATAAGAGGTCTCACATAATCGAGGAATTCGTCAGTAACGTCAAATCGTGAGGGAGCAATCCATTTTTCAGGGAAGCTCCTTTCCGAAAGGGCGACTTTCTGCAGCGGAACCTTGTCATATTTTACATTGTAAATAAATCCGGGTTCCCTCAGTATGGTGGCCATCCAGCCGTTTTCTTCCTTCGATGCAATTTCTACAGCCTTCTGACCAACCCTGTATGCTTCATCGAGGTCGACGATGGATGCATAAGCAGCAGAATGGCGCTGATCGGTTCCCATAACCTGTCCGCGGGCTGAACCTTTTGCTTTTAAACCTTTGCTGTTAAGATAGTTGACTACTGTCTGAAATACAGAAGCCTTACTAGATCCGAAAGAAGTATGTCCGAAGGCATCTTTAACCTCCCCGATATTACCTGCATCAAATCCTTCGCTTATCACAACTATGCATCTGCCATCCTGTTTAAGCTGATCATTAACATTATCGGCAAGGGTCTCAACCGGCACCTTTGATTCTGCAAGATAGATCTGCAAAGGAATTTTTCTTTCGGGATCGGCGAGTCGTGAGGCCGCAGGTATATATCCTATCTTACGGCCCATCGCCTGTATAACCAGTACCGGGTCGGCAGGTGAAGAACCCATATTTTCCTCATTGGCATTTTGAATTATGTGCGACCAGTATCGTGCAACACTACCATAACCAGGCGTATGATCGATAAGAGTGAACTCATTATCGCCCAGATCGTTATCTATTGTTTTAGGTACTCCTACTGCTATAAGGTCAAGTCCGCTGTTTTTTGCCAGTTCACTCACCCTGAAGGCGGTATGCTGGGAATCATTACCTCCTATGTAGAAGAAATATCCTATGTCGTGGGTTCGGAATACCTCCAGAAGCCTTTGGAAATCTTTCACCTGGCTATCCTTTAATTTATAGCGGCAGGTACCTATGCTACCGGCGGCAGGGGTATTTCTGAGCAGGGATATTTCCTCCTCGTCCTGTGCTGAGAGGTCAAGTAGTTCCTCTTTCAGAACACCTTCAATCCCATGCCACCCGCCATATATCCTGCCGAATTGGTCCGGAAACATTTTGCAGGTTTCTATTATTCCGCGGAGCGAACTGTTTATTACCGGTGAAGGTCCCCCGGATTGGGCTACAATTACATTGTGTGACATCCTTTAATTAATTATAGTTCAGCCTTTTATTCATATGCCTTTTATATTGAAATCATATCCCGCTGTAAGCACTGAATCCGCCATCAACAGGAATAATAACACCCGTTACGAATTGTGAAAGGTCCGAAACCAGGTAAAGAAGGGTACCTGAGAGTTCTTCAGGAGTGCAAAAGCGCTCCATGGGAGTGCCATTCAGTATTTTCTTACCTCTGGGTGTAAGACCACCGGTTGATTCATCTATCATCAGGAATCTGTTCTGGTTTGTAAGAAGAAAGCCTGGTGCAATAGCATTTACCCTGATTCCGGTTTTTGCAAAGTGAACTGCCAGCCACTGTGTAAAATTATTGATCGCAGCTTTTGCCGCTGAATATGCAGGAATCTTGGTAAGTGGCCTGTAGGAATTCATTGAGGAGATATTGATAATCACACCTGACTTTTTTTCAACCATATCGGCAGCCAGGACCATAGTTGGTATAAGAGTACCTTTAAAATTGAGGTCAAAGACCTTATCAAACCCTTCAGTCTGAAGTCCGAAAAATGTATCTTCAGGATGTTCATCGGGAGTTCCTTCCATCTTTTCAATCTTTGTGGTGGCGGCAGGGGAGTTTCCACCTGCACCGTTCACCAGAATGTCTACAGGTCCGAATTTAGCATGTATGGCCTGCCTTGCAGCTTCCATCGACTTTTTATCCAGAACACTGGCCTGAAGTCCTATGGATTGAGAACCTGTCTCTTTTTCTATTGCCAGTGCAACCTTCACAGCAGCCTCTTTATTGATATCGATGATCACTGTTTTAACCCCGTGAAGAGCCAGCGACTTTGAGAGTGATGAGCAGATTATTCCCGCTCCTCCCGTAATAACCGCGACCTTATCTTTTAAGTTGAATTGGCTCATCTGATTTGCTGATTAATATTCAATTAGTTCTAATTCTTATCTTTATCATCCTCTTAATAAAAACATCCATATTGAATGTTTATTTTCCTCCAGGATTCAAATATTCCCTGGCATTTTTCCAGCAGACTCCTTCAATAAGAGGTTGAAGCAATTCTTCATCATCGGGAATCATCCCCTTTTCGACCTCTTCGCCAAGGAAGTTGCAGAGGATCCTCCTGAAGTACTCATGGCGTGGATAAGAGAGAAAACTCCTCGAGTCGGTTACCATTCCGGGGAATCTGCTCAGCAAGCCGAAAGATGCCAGGTCGCGAATATGTTTTTCCATTCCGTAACGCTGATCGAGAAACCACCAGGCTGCTCCATAACTTACTTTGGAAGGATATGTTCCGTCATTGAAGTTGCCTGCCATAGTTATCATCATGGCATTATCGGCAGGATTCAGATTGTAAAGAATAGTCTTTGCAAGCTGATCGGTTTCATCGAGCGAGCTAAGGAATTTTGCCATAATTGCAGGGTCCAGTGTGCCTCCGACAGAATCCCAGCCAGTATCAGGACCCATTTTCAAAAACATTCTTTTATTGTTGTTACGAATGGCACCAACATGAAACTGCTGAGTCCATCCCCTTATATGATTCATTCTGCAAATCTCTGTCAAAATCGCCGTGCGGTATTTTTCGTTCTCCTCTTCTGAAATTAATTTGCCATTCAGAAGTTTTCCAAAAGTTTTTTCAACCTCGTGGGCGGTATACTGTGAAAAGTAAAAACGTTCGAGACCATGGTCCGATAATCGTCCGCCGCAATCGTGAAAATGGGCATGTCTTCGATCAACTGCCTCGCAAAGAGTCTCAAAAGATTTTATTTCCAATCCGCACGAGTGTTCAAGTTTTTTAATGTAAGCAATAAACTTTTCCGGTTCTTCGGTCTTTAATAAATTGTCTGGCCGGAAAGTCGGAAGGACAAGAGTTTTGAATTTATCTTTTAGCTGTATATGATGCCGGAGATCATCAACAGGATCATCAGTTGTACAGATGACCTCAACATTCATTTTGGTCAGCAGCGATCTTATTGAGCATCCTGGTGTTCGCAGCAAGGCTGATGATTGTTCATAAATCCTCAAAGCTGTGGCAGGGGAGAGAAGCTCATTAATGCCAAAGTAGCGTGCAAGTTCAAGATGTGCCCAGTGATAAAGTGGGTTACCAATAGTCGCCGGCACAGTTTCTGCCCACTTCATGAATTTTTCTAAATCGGTAGCATCGCCGGCGCAGTATTTTTCATTAATACCATTGCTTCTCATAGCACGCCATTTATAATGGTCGCCCATAAGCCAGGCTTCAGTTATATTTTTAAACTGCTGGTCTTCAGCTATCATTGCAGGAGAAAGATGGCAGTGAAAATCTATAACGGGCTTGTTTTCCGCGTATTTATGATAGAGCTTTCCTGCTGTTTTATTGGTTAGCAGAAAATCATCATTAATAAATACTTTCATATATCCGGAGAGGGTAAATTTATTTAAATTTGAAATTGAATATCACTATAGATCACGAAAGTAGGCATAACATGTCAATTTATCAAGAAAAACCTAAGCTCTTTAATAATACCCATTCCCTGTGAAGTTTAAGTTTTTACTACATCTTAAGTGCTGATAATGTGAACAATTATCTATTAAAATAAATAGCGTGAGATCATGAGAATTTTATGTAAATCAATCCTGGCAATTGCAGCAGCAACTTTGATTATAGCCTCGGGATGCACCGTAAAAAGCGATAATTTCTTAAGGGTGAAAGGCAGAGAGATCTATAATGGCAATAACGAATCTGTTATACTAAAGGGGATAGGTTTGGGAGGATGGATGCTCCAGGAACCTTACATGCTTCTGCTTTCAGAAGCAGCTGGACGGCAAACGGAAATTAAAGCCAAAATCTCAGATCTTATCGGAGAAAAAAATTGCGACAGGTTTTATGATTCCTGGCTTCGCAACATGATTACTGAACGGGATATTGATTCACTGAAAAAATGGGGATTTAACTCAATCCGACTCCCCATGCATTACAATTTGTTCACGCTGTCTGCTGAACAAGAGCCTGTGCCCGGGCAAAATACCTGGCTTAATACTGGCTTCGATCTTACAGACAGCCTCTTAACCTGGTGCAGAAAAAACAAGATGTATCTTATCCTTGACCTTCATGCAGCTCCGGGTGGTCAGGGTAATGACAAACCAATTGCCGATGTTGACACCCTCAAACCAAAGCTTTGGGAAAGCGAGGCTAACCTGGCAAAAACTGTTGCCCTATGGAAAAAAATAGCCGGGAAGTATTCGAAGGAAGAATGGATAGGAGGTTACGATATCCTGAACGAGACAAACTACAAAATGAATGGAAATGAGCCTCTGAAAAAACTGTTTCTCAATATTACCAGTGAAATCAGAAAAGTTGACCAGAGACATATTATATTCATCGAGGGCAACCAGTTTGCCAATGATTACACCGGACTTCTGCCTCCGTGGGACAGTAAGATGGTGTATAGTTTCCATAAATACTGGAATCCCGCCACCATGGAAACCATTCAGAAGTATCTGGATATCAGGCAAAAGTACACTGTGCCATTTTGGATGGGTGAGTCGGGCGAAAATACGAATGAATGGTTCAAGTCAGTAGTCAATCTTCTGGAATCAAACAATATCGGATGGTGCTGGTGGACCATCAAAAAACTGGGGTCGGAAAGCAGCCTGATGACAGTTAAAACACCTGAGGGCTACCAGAAAATAGTTGATTTCTGGAAAGGCAAAGGTGAAAGGCCAACTTCCGAAGAGGCCCAGAAGGTCCTGTCACAACTTGCTGAAAATGCTAAAATTGAAAACTGTACCATAAACTATGGAGTTCTTAATGCACTTTTTTCAAAACGATGATTTGAGGTTGAGACTGAAACCAGGTTCCTTTTGAGAATTGCAATATTTGAAATATAGAGTCTTACACACTCTTAAGTTTTTTAGAATCACCGTTTGTTTGAATAATCGATAGATAACGTTATGTTAAAAATAGAATTAAGATATGCCTCGCATCCCGATGATGCCAGGAGTTATGATACTGCAAGGCTCAGAAAAGAGTTCCTGATAGAGAACGTTTTTATACCCGATGAAATCTCGCTTGTTTATTCATTATATGACCGCATGATTGTTGGAGGAGCAATGCCTGTAAATGGGGAGCTTAAGCTTGAAACTGATGATGTACTCAGGTCAGAAAATTTCCTCGACCGTCGCGAAATGGGAATAATAAACGTAGGAGGAAATGCTGTTATTACAGCTGACGGGCTTGTTTTTGAACTTTCTTATAAGGAGGCGCTCTATATTGGAAGCGGCACAAAAGATGTTGTCTTCAGATCAGCTGACAATACCAATCCTGCTAAGCTTTATATTAATTCCGCCCCTGCTCACCATTCTTATTCCTCACAGAAAATTACTGTTTCTCAGGCTTTAGTTGCCAATATGGGTAATACTGAAAGTTCCAACCACCGGACTATTAATAAACTGATTGTAAATAATGTGA
Organism: uncultured Bacteroidota bacterium; assembly: GCA_903865465.1. Classification (GTDB taxonomy): domain Bacteria; phylum Bacteroidota; class Bacteroidia; order Bacteroidales; family VadinHA17; genus LD21. The sequence continues at coordinate 2,734 of CAIPJU010000681.1, read as the reverse complement.
TCGATATATGTCAGCTCCAGATGGGCATGACGGAACTGAAAACCGGCAGTGTCTGGAATACGATGCCGGTACATACTCACGACAGGAGAATGGAGGCTTATTTCTATTTTGAACTGGCTGAAAACCAGGCAGTATGTCATTTTATGGGTGAAGCTGATGAGACAAGGCATATCTGGATGAAGAACGAACAGGCTGTTATATCGCCATCGTGGAGCATCCATAGCGCTGCAGGCACTTCAAATTACTCTTTCATCTGGGGAATGGCAGGGGAGAACCTTGATTATGGTGATCAGGATGTAAGACTTCCGGAAACTTTGAAATAATTTATTTATATTGTTGATATTCAAGTAAGAAGAAAATATGTTTTATGAATATTGGGAATGATAAATAAGATTTCGTTGATTTTCTTCGTTGACCCCGACCCCAGGGCATAGAAGTCAAGCGAAGAGGTGATAATTGGTTAATTATAAAGCAGATAGTGAAATTGGTAATTTGGATTTAATTGAGGCATTGCAGAAAAGTTAAGGAGTCTGGACATTTATTAAATTATAGACAAGGTAAGGTAATTGTATAATAATGGTGAAATTACGGGCAATAAAATTCTCCCCTCCTTTTGAAGGAGGGGTGGCCGCAGCGCATTGATAATCATAGTATTGCAAAGTATGATAGCGGTCGGGGCGGTTGATTGGCTTATCAGCAGAAGTGGACCTGTTTCTGAGAGATGATCAGTAAGATTTAAGGCCTATTCTGTTAAATAGCTTACTGTTTTTCATTTTTACCGAGGTAAGAAGAATGGTATGAATCAACCACCCCGGCCGGGAACTAAACATATAACAATCAGATAATCAACTCTCCCGGCCACCCCTCCTTCAAAAGGAGGGGAAAATTATTTAATCTCTGCATTTTCAATTAGAATCTCAGCTTGACGGCTATGCCTTGGGACTGGGGTAAATCAATTGATTTTCAAGCGATATTGGATTTAATATTATAGATTCCCTATACTCATAATATATTTTTTTGAAATCTATGAACGACTCATTTGATCTCACAGGTAAAGTGGCGCTGGTAACAGGAGGCACCCACGGGATAGGACTTGCAATTGCAATTCTGCTGGCCAGGTCGGGTGCAAAGGTTTGTGTCAACGGGCTCCATGAAGATAAGCTTATAAAGTGTAAAGAAGAGTTCAGGAAGGAAGGCCTTGATGTTTTTACCCTTTTGTTTGATGTAACTAATGAAGATGCAACGGATAATGGAATCTCAACCATAGAAAAAGAGCTTGGCTCCATTGATATTTTAGTAAATAATGCCGGGATAATAAAGCGGATCCCGATTCTCGATATGAAGATCCCGGAATTCCGGGAGGTTCTTGATGTCGATCTTGTTGCTCCGCTAATTGTATCAAAGCGGGTGGTGCCGGGGATGATATCAAAAGGGGGGGGTAAAATAATTAACCTCTGTTCTATGATGAGCGAATACGGAAGGAATACTGTTTCAGCTTATGCGTCCGCAAAAGGAGGGCTTAAAATGCTTACCCGGAATATGACATGCGAATGGGCGAAATATAATATTCAGATCAATGGGATCGGTCCCGGTTATATTGCCACTTCCCAGACGGCGCCTATAAGGGAAAACGGCCATCCTTTTAATGACCTGGTAATGATGCGCACACCGGCCGGGAGATGGGGTGAACCTGAGGACGTTGCAAATGCAGCCCTGTTTTTGGCTTCAAAGGCCAGCAGCTTCGTAAATGGCCACATACTCTACGTCGACGGAGGCATAATGGCCAATTTCGGATATGTAAAGGGAGAAAATGATCTTTGATCCTTATTTATTAAGAGTCAATTAGTTGTGAGCTATTCCAAAGAAACCGGGGAATACAAAACTGATAAATTATTCCTTATTTTTATTTTCAGGATTATCAGGATGATCATCCGAATAGGGTTTGGCATATAAGTCCTCTACTCTGACAGGTACATTTTCCTGAACTATTTCTGTCTGGGGAATAACATTATTTTCATTCGCCCTTCCGTTGAAATAAAGAATACAGGCGAAAATTGGCATGGCAGGCATGGTTAAGGCTCCTGCAATTGCTGAGAGGAAAATATAGAGAGGTTTTGTGGTAATATTTGCAATATCGCCTGATTTGTCAGCGCCGAAAATTGATTTAAGAAATCCACCTGTAAAAGGAATAAGGATTAAAGCCGACAAAAGTACCGAAACAACAATCATAATTATCAGAAATACAGCTGTCCATCCAATATTGGGCCATAATTTGCGGTGCATTAAAGAGAAGGATCTGCTAATTGTCAAGCCTATTGAATTGTCTTCAATCATAAGTACAGGCAGAACGAAGAGATAAAGGGTCATAACATAAATCATGGCAAAGAAAGCTCCCACTATAAGGAGAAACAGCCCGAGAACAATAGCAATTCCACCAGCGAAAGCAAGCAGGACCATAATTATCAGGTAAGGAATAAAGTATCTGAGCGATTTGTACAAAGCAGTAAAGATGGTGACACTTTTATTCAGTGGATTATAAATTACATAATACTGAAGTATTGTTGAGAAGAGAAGGCTTACCAGCGAGATGATAGCAAAGGGAACTACATAATCTTTCATTTTTTCGAGGAGAAGAAGCGGATCGGTTATGTTTTGAAGCTCCTTCACATCAATAAGTGTTGAAGCATATTGAGTTATAAGCGACATTACGAGGGATATTACAAAAAGAGGAATG
>CAIPJU010000680.1 GCA_903865465.1 uncultured Bacteroidota bacterium | reverse complement strand
TGCAATGAGCTTACCGCCATCAGAAACAAATTGTTTGAGCAGTTTCAGTGTGGAACCGTCAAGGTTTTCGGTTAGCGGTGGAATGACAACCCTTGAATAGGCTACATGCCCTACGATCATTTTACCTTTTGAAACACTTCCGAGGTTTGCCATTATATTTTCCGATCCGAGATCATACTCCGTCTGATTCTTCTGGAGAGTGATGATAAAGGTCTGGAATGATTGTCCTATTACATCTCGTTTTTTATCCGGGTTTACATAAGAATCGTATAGCCATGCTGATGTTGTTGGCTCAATGATTAAAATGTCATTTATCTCTCTTCCCGATGAAAGGGCGAGGGAGAGTCGTGCAAAATGATCGTTGATGTATTTATAATCCGGCCACCATGGTTCATGATAGTCGAAGGTAGGAGGATAATCATATTTTCTTGCTCCGGCCATGGTAAAAAAGGTGAGATGCTGGTTCATCAGATTCACACCAAGTGCATATTCCCAGTCGCCGTTACGCTTCATATCGGTAAAGCTGAGGTCCCATCCCGAACCGCCGTAGGTCTCGCTCAGCTTTCTCTCCCTGCCGGTCTGGTTTGCAACACTTGCCAATTCCTTAACGGATCTTGCATTTCCAAACTGAGCATGCGAAGTTGAATCATCCCATTGGTTAAAAAGCATGTCAATGGCTGGTTGCTGGTGCCAGGCATACATTGCCATATTATCACCACCATGACTCATATTGGGCCACTCGTGTTCCCAGTAGTGACCGGTAAACTTCAATCCTTTTGCCTCGCAGTAGTCATGCCAGGGTTTAGCCCATCTTTCAATAAACATCTTCAAAAGAGTCTTGGTGTAGTTGTGTCTTACCTTTTTCCAGTCACCGGTCTCTTCAAACAATGAAGGCAGATTACTCTTCAGATCATAGTGCCAATCCTTTGAAAACTGGTCAAAGAGATCAGGCGTCCACCGTATCCCGTCAGGGGAATCAATTTGCGGCTCATCGGTAAATGTTCCCGGGATTGTTTTTCCAAATTCCACTCCAAGATATTTTTCATAGCCTGTCATCGTGGTATTAATGAACTTCTCAGTAACTCCCGCGTAGAGCAGATCGACATATGAGAATCCTCCATACCAGTCAGATTTTTCATTATATGTTTTTGAGAAGAGAAGATATTTCCCGGTTTTCCCCTTTTCAGAGGATAATGTTGAAGTGACGTCACTGTATGAGCCGTTTTCTTCCTTTAGGCAGACAAGAAACTTACTGACACTATCGGGTAGAGTTTCAGCTTTTGTCATAATAAGGCCTTGACCCTGGTTATATGATTCCGGCATGTCGGCAGGAACATGACCTCCGGCGAAACCGCTGGGGTAGGAGTTTTCGTCATAGATCCAGATATTCATGCCAAGTTCTTTTCCCTTATCGACAGTGTATTTATAAAGGTCGAACCATTTGTCCGAAAGATATTCAGTCATGAGTCCAGGACGAGGATGGACAATTACCTGCAATGAACCTGCGTCCCTGAAACTCTTCAGATCCTTAAGTATCTCTTCTTTTGTAATCTCAGCATTCCATACGAAAAATGGAGCTGTGGTATAATCCTTTGATGGTGAGCCGAATTGAGCAGACAATGCACTGAAATCAGGAATAGTAACAGCAGGTTCTGCCTTCTTTTTACATGATGATGAAAATGTCAGTATTATTAAAATTACAAAGATGAATGAATGCTTCAGACCAGGAGATTTCATAGCAGTGAATTTTTTATTAACGGGAAACAGAAATACGAACAGAGAATAAATATACACATTTTCAGATTTCCGCAATAGTTGTATTGTAATTGTAAAGTCCGGTGAGTCATAATCTTCCCGTTAAACCGATGCTTAAATTTCATAGCATCTGAATATCGCAGGACCGGCTGATATATTTACTGAAATTTCAAGTGAAAGTTCTGAGAATTATAATTGTTTCGTTGGCATTGTTTAATAATTTTGAAGGAACAGAATAGATGACGTGAGATGAGAAAAGTTACCAGAATCTGCCTATTGAATTTGACCCTATCAAGCCTGTTCATTTTTATCGAATTACAAGCCGGCTCTCAGACAGTTGTGGGTTTAGACAACTGGTTCAATTGCGAGAATGATCCGGCCACCGGAAAACCATATCATTACCTCTGGACCGATACTGCTTTTTCGGGTTATTCGGAATGGGGTGATATCTTTAAATCGAAGGGAGCTGTTCTTAAGACGGTTCAGAAGCCGTATGCGGAAGAACTAAACAAAATAAATATTTACATAATTGCTGATCCTGATTCTACTTCTGAAGCTCCTGCGCCCAACTACTTTGGACCGGATGATATAGAGCAAATAAAAAACTGGGTCAGCAGGGGAGGAGTGATGGCTGTTTTTGCGAATGATGGTCCGAACTGTGAATTCACACATCTGAACAGGCTAGTGGCGGTTTTTGGGATGAAATTCAATCATGTTACCATCCACAGAGTAACAGGAGACGATTTTAATATGGGAGCCTGCATTAACCTCCCTGATCATCCCCTGTTTAAAGGAGTTTCAAAGATTTTCCTCAAAGACATCTCTGACATTACCATCAAAGGAAATGCTAAAAGTATCCTGACAGAAAACGGGAAAGTTCTTATAGCTGAAACTACTTTTGGAAAAGGATATGTCTTTGCCATTGGGGATCCATGGATTTATAATGAATATATAGACCATGCCAGGCTTCCTTTGGATTTCACAAACCGGAAGGCTGCAGAAAACCTCACTGAACTTCTTTTAAACCATTCACGAACAGGAAAAAAATAATACTCTTTACCAGTTTCAAAAAGTTCTAAACTAAATACACAGAGATGAAAAAATTCATTTGCATTACGGCAATTCTTTGCCTTCTTGTTCCCCTTACTTCAATGGCGGCCACTCAACAGTTTCAGGAAGCAGCTCCTGCCACGGTCAAAGTATCGCAGGAACGACTCATGAGAATAGACAGGATGATAAAGCAGGCCATCGACAGCGGATGGATAGCCGGAGCCGCCGGATTCATTGCACGTGATGGTAAAATAGTTTACAACAAAGCATTCGGGCTTTCCGATATTGAGAATAAAAAGCCGATGGAGCCCAGCACTATTTTCCGCATTGCCTCCCAGACAAAGGCGATAACCAGCACGGCAGTGATGATGCTGTTCGAAGAGGGGAGATTCCTTCTCGATGATCCCATTTCAAAGTACATTCCCGAATTTAAACATCCGAGGGTGCTCGAAACTTATAATGCTGCGGATACCACCTTTACTACGGTGCCGGCAAATCGTGAGATTACCATCCGCGATCTTCTCACCCACACATCGGGAATCGAATATGCCGGAATTGGTTCTGATAAGATGAGGGCAATATATGCAAAGGCGGGTATTCCGGGAAGATTCGGTAATGATAAGATATTATTAGCCGATAAGATGAAAGCCATGGGGAAAGCTCCTTTGCTGCACCAGCCCGGAGAGAAATTCACCTATGGCATGAATGTCGATGTTTTGGGTTATCTGGTTGAAGTCCTGTCCGGACAGAGTCTTGATGCTTTCTTTCAAGGCAGGATTTTTGAACCTTTGGGTATGAATGATACCTATTTTTATCTTCCTGAGTCAAAATTTGGAAGGCTCGCTAAGGTAAGTATCTTCGACAGCAGGAATCATCTGGCATCATCCACTGACGACTTTGTATCATATCCGATGCTGAAGGGGACCTACTTTTCAGGTGGTGCAGGTTTATGCTCCACAACAAAGGATTATGGAACATTTCTTCAGATGATGCTCAATAAAGGTGAATATAACGGAAAAAGGCTGCTGGCTCCCCGCACAGTTGAGCTGATGACAACCAATCAGCTGGGTAAAATTGACTATGGAGTGAACGGCTTTGGACTTGGCTTTGAGGTTACATCAGCTGAAGGGCAGAAGAAGCTTGGAGTATCGGAAGGGTCATTTTCATGGGGTGGGTATTTTGCCACGACCTACTGGGCCGACCCTAAGGAGAAACTGGTTGGACTTATCTATATTCAGCAGTCTCCCCTGACACACGGAGAGATAACGGAGAAGTTTAAAGCGCTTGTTTACCAGGCATTGGAAAACTGACAGAAACAGGCAAAATTTTCTTATATTGTATCAGCTCTGATGATAAGAAGTTGGTAATAAGCATAATACTCTTAACTAATTAAGATTTAAATTCTTATGCATATGTGACTGACGGGGCTGTGCTGTAGGAAGATAAAAGACAAAAGACAAAAGGAAAAAGATAAAAGGATGGATTCCGGAACTTTTGTCTTGTGCTTTTTATCTTTTATCTTTACATGTAGTTTCGCTGTTACTATGAAGACCATTATTGCCGAAAGGGTAATACACAGGGACGTGAACCGTATTGCACTGCGGTTTCCGTTTGATGCGGAGCTTACTCATATAGTCAGGGTTCTTCCAGGAGCCAGATGGAGCCGTCAGATGAGCTGCTGGCATATGGACGACAGAACCAACGTTATTGATCTTTTGCTGGAAGCCTTCAAGGGAAAAGCTTTTATTGATTATTCAGCAATCAGGACAGAATCCCGTCAAAGGGAAGCGTTAAAGCAGATTGCCCATCCGGGAGATTTGGAAGCAGATGATTTACGAAAGATAGAGGAGTTCAGGAATTGGATGGTTTCGAAGAGGTACAGTGAATCGACAATAAAGACCTACACCGCGATGCTCGGTCACTTTCTCAGGTTTGTAAGTCCCAAGGAGAGCAGTCAGGTTGATGCTGGTGATATGGTTCGTTTTGTAAATGAATATATAATACCCCGGAGGTTAAGTTTCACTTTTCAGAACCAGGTAATTAATGCTTCGAAGCTATTTTTCAGGCATGTTTACAAGAGTAATCTTGATGTTGAGACTTTTGAACGTCCGAGGCGGGAACACAGGCTGCCGAATGTGTTAAGCAGGGAGGAGGTTAAGAAGATACTGTTAGCGCCGTTCAATGAGAAGCACAGGGCAATGTTGAGTTTGATTTATGCCTGTGGTTTACGAAGGAGTGAGTTGCTAAACCTCAGGTTATCTGATATTGAGAGATCGAGGAAATTAATAAGGATCATACAGTCGAAAGGATTAAAAGACAGGCTGGTGCCGGTTTCGGACAAAATTATTGAATTATTGGATACATATATTTTAAAGTATAAGCCGGCACGATTCCTATTTGAAGGTCAATGGCCCGGGGAGCGGTACAGTGCGACTAGTCTTGAGAAAGTGCTAAAGAATGCATGTCTTTCGTCAGGTAT
>CAIPJU010000679.1 GCA_903865465.1 uncultured Bacteroidota bacterium | reverse complement strand
ATGTATGCAGTGATAACGGATTGAGCGCTACCAATGGCAAAAGCTGGGTTACCTACAAGAAGAATGACAACGATGCCAACGGGAAAGCAATCATCTCCAACTTCAGCCGCGACGATGATAAAACAACTGATAGAACAGTCAAAGAAGTTCCGATGTCACCTTCGATAGCTCATAATTTCATCATTGGCGTTGATGCCGACAAAGATGTACTCTGGGTTGCAACATCAAAAGGTGTTAGCCGGGGCGAATTACTGAAATAACCAACAAGAATTTTTTAATTGAATTGATAAAAAAAGTACCCGATATAGTGAATAGCGAATTGCTGACAGATCTTACAAAGCTTACTGAATCACATCTGTAAATCAAACTAATTGACAATAATGAAAACAAAACAGCTCTTAATAGCAGCATTTCTGATCGCCCTTCTTGTGCCCGCTTCACAATTAAACGGACAGGACCAGAAACAAAATTACGGTAAGGCTCCCGATGAGCTTTTCCCGTATCAGAAATATGCTAAAGCATATAAATACCATTTCCTTGACCCGATTCAGTTTTATGGCGCCGGACGTGAACTTCGCGCTCCATCGGATCTTAAGGAGGTTAGAATAGGATTTCTCGGACCACTCAGTGGCTCCGTGTTGGTACCTCAGGGAAAACAGATGCTTCAGGGTGCAACTCTTGCCATGGAGGAGGCAAATAAAAAAGGTGGTTACAAAGGATTGCCCTTCGTAATAATGCCCCATAGCGATGCCGGTCTCTGGGGCGCCGCAGCTAACGAAGTTGTTAAAATGGATGATGAAAAAGTCTGGATATTCCTTGGCTCCATTGATGACATAGTATCACATGTCGCCCTTCGCGCTGCATTAAAACTCGAGATTTTTATGGTAAATGTCGGCGATCCCGATCCGACTTTCACTGAAACTAATATTCCATGGCTGAATCGTGTTATACCCGACGACAGGCAAAGCGGTTATCAGCTTGTTACAAGGATTTACAAAAAGGACGGACATTCACGTGTCGCAGTTATCAGAGCCAACAACAGGTATGGAAGAGTAGGAATTAAAATCTTTTCTGAGAATGCTACAAGGGTAGGTCATCCAATGATAATCGAAGAACGGTTCAATGATGGGGAAACGAATTTTAAAACCCAGATAGAGAGGATAATAGTAACTAATCCTGATGGCATCCTCATCTGGGGAAATGCTAAGGAATCAGCCCTTATACTAAAACAGATGAGAGCCATGGGATTAAAACAGCCTGTTTATTGTTCCGACAGGTCGGTAAATCCAGAGTTCCTTTCAATTGCAGGAACACTGGCTGAAGGAGTTGTTACTACCTGCCAGTATAATCCCACCGCTGATATTTCAAAACTTAAAGCCTTCCAGGCTAATTATTTAAAGAGATTCGGACAGGAGCCTGATGTATTCGCTGCCCATGCATATGACGGGATGTGTATTGTAATCGATGCTATCAGGAAAGCCGGACTAAACAGAGTACTTATCAGAGATGTGCTTACTGACAGGAAGACTTTTCAGAATTATAATGGTGTTACAGGCAAGATAACGCTCGATGGAAGCTGGAACAACATAAGGGACATTTTCATGGCAGAAGTGCATAACGGGAAATTTGTTTTTTCACCTGCCCCTCACCTGGATCAGAAATACAAACGTGGCAGTGAGACCGGAACCTATTAATCACATAAGTATCAATATTATGGAAACAAATCCATGCAATACACCAGTAAAGGGTGGATCTTCCATTCCCTCCAAAACAAGCCGAAAAGCAAAACAGGAAGATACTATAGTGGATGTCAACGGAGTCAGGATAGGAGGTTCTGCGGTAGTTATTATCGCGGGGCCATGCGCAGTTGAAAGCCGTGATCAGCTATTCGAAACCGCAAGATCGGTATGTAAAAACGGCGCTTCAGTTTTGCGAGGCGGAGCTTATAAACCCCGCTCCTCCCCTTACGATTTTCAGGGTCTGGGAGAAGAAGGATTAAAGCTTCTGAGCGCTATAAGATCAGAAACAGGACTGCCTGTGGTAACTGAAGTGATGGATACCAGGCAGATGGAGCTTGTTGCTTCCTATGCCGACATGATACAGATCGGGTCAAGAAATATGCAAAACTATCCTCTTCTCAAGGAGGCAGGAATGTGTGGAAAACCCGTTTTGCTGAAACGAGGCATGATGGCAACAATAAAGGAATTTCTCTATGCTGCAGAATATATTCTGGCACAGGGTAATGACCAGGTTGTGCTTTGCGAGCGAGGAATTCGTACTTTTGAAACTTCTACCAGGAATACTCTCGATCTGAGCGCTGTCCCAATGCTGAAAAGCCTCACCCACCTGCCGGTAATCGTCGACCCTAGTCACGGTACAGGCATAAGATGGATGGTGCCGGCAATGGCGAAAGCTGCTGTAGCTGTTGGCGCTGACGGACTCATAATGGAAGTCCATTATCACCCCGATGAAGCTTTATGCGATGGTCATCAATCACTTAGCCTGTCGGAGTTTGAAAAGCTGATTGGCGAACTGAACAGAATAGCCCTTGCTGTCGATAGAAAAATTGCGTAAAACAACCTTTACCTGTTTAAATTGCTGCAGGGCATATTCATGATAATTCCAAACATCTCTGTCAAATCAATTCTGACAGTCTGCCTCCTGTTGCTGGTGAATTCTTCCTATGGAGTAGTGATTGATCAGGAACCTCAGGAAAATGTTAAAATAGGTCTGCTCATAACCGATGCGCAGTCAGTTGCTGCAAGGGATGCAGCTACTCTGGCAATAAAAAAAGCAAATTCGGGAGGAGGGTACAGAGGCAGACCCTTCGAGCTGTTGGTTCGTTCCATGGAGGGACCGTGGGGAACCGGTTCAAAACAGGCCGTCAGCCTGATATTCGATGAAAATGTGTGCGCCATTATTGGATCCCACGACGGGCGAAACGCCCACCTTGTGGAACAGGTGGCTGCCAAAGAACGCTTCGTCTTTTTATCCGCCTGGGCTGATGATCCTACTCTTTCGCAGGCTTTCGTTCCCTGGTTTTTCAACTGTGTCCCAAATGACAACCAGCAGTCGCACAGGCTTGCAGGTGAGATCTTCGTCAAAAGAAAAATCAGAAAAGCTGCCTTTATTTCGGATAACAGCTATGATTCCAAAATGGCCCTGAACAGCTTCCTCAGAGAAATTAAGTCAACAGGCAATAGTGAACCAATCCAGCTTTTCTATGATAATCAGACCCGGGATTTCTCGTCGATTATCCAGGCGATCATCAGGCAAAAGGCGGAATGTGTCGTTTTGTCGGGTCAGCCTCATTCACAGGTTAAAATTATTCAACTCATCCATAAAAATAATATCCCTATTCCACTGTTCTGTACATTATCACTTCTTGATGATAAGGAATTCAGTGAAGATGATCTTAAAATCTGTGAATCCTCTATTATTGTTTCTTCAGGGCATTGGCTAGGAAAGACAGGGTCAGATTTCCGAAATGAGTTTGTAAAAACATTTGGCTATGAACCCGGCGCTGTGGCGGCTTACGCTTACGATGCTGCCAATATGCTGATTGAGGCGATCAGGAAAGGTGGTCTGGAGAGAGAAAATATAAGAAAATCTTTGTCGGAAATTAAACACGATGGGGTAACAGGCCAAATCAGCTTTGATGAAAAAGGAAACCGCAAGGGAGAGGTATTACTTATGGAAATTAAAAGCGGAATTCAGGTTCCTGTCAGGTAAGGTGATCGGCTTAATTTCTTTTTATTTCTTACTTTTGGTGCCGCAATACGTGGGAAAATTTAAGCGGCAGAGACCAATGTGCCCTTAGTGCTTTCCTGCATTTTTTGCTTTTCTTTTATTCAAAAATCTGTTATGTGAACCTAACAGATGAAATGAGAAATCGGGATTTGTTACAATTGAAGACTGTAAATTATACATAAGTACCTGGAAAAACCGGACAATATGAAAAAGATAAACATCCTTATTCTGACAGTTCTTTGCACTTTTAGCCTCTTCAGCTGTAAAAGCACTCCTGAAGAGCAGAAGAAAAAGTCGCTCGAAATGATGTCGGCACAGTCACTTGGACTTGGGTACCTGGAGGAATTCAAACTTGACGAAGCAGAAAAAGCCTTCCTGAAATATATAAAGCTGGCTCCTGAAGAAAAGACAGGTTATGCCAATCTGGGTCTTACATATCTGAGGATGGCAAAATATCCCGAGGCCGAAAAGCAGCTTCAGAAAGCAATTTCCATTGATCAGAAAGATGCTGATATCAGACTCATTCTTGCTACTGTTTACCAGATGAAGGATGACCGCCAAATGGCTATAAAAGAACTCAGGGATGCCCTGGCCTTTGCACCCGGTCATATTAAAATTCTCTACGACATTTCAGAATTATATGCAGCAGGTTCCGATGATGAATCCGTGAAACAACGACAGAGTTTTACCCTTCAGCTTGTTGAAAAGGCACCGGGAAATATCGTCCCTCACCTCAATATTACTGATATTTATATCCATAATGGTGAATTGGATAAGGCAATGGAGCAGCTCGAGATAATCCACAAACAATTCCCGGAATTTCCCAAAGAAGCTGTAAGTTATTATGATAAAGCTCTTTCGCTCCTTAAGAAAAAGGATAAGGAGAATGCTTTAATTCAATTTACAATTTTCCATAATTATCTAAAAGTAACCTCTCCCTACCAGTCCGGAATCATGGATCTGAAGGGCCCCGGAGGTTCCCTTATTGGATTCCCGCTGATCACATTCGATCAAAAATCATCTTCAATTGAAGTTGACAATAAATCGCTCCTTGATGTAATAAAATTCACTGATGTCACCGCTTCGGCCGGATTGAATATTATTCCTGCCGGCGATGAGCTTAACAGCGGAGGAACTCATAATTTTTCTCATATAGAAGCTGTCGACTACGATGGCGACGGAGATATTGATATATATGCAGGCAGTTGGGATAGCACTTCCAAAACTTACAGGCATTATCTTTTTAACAATGATATGGGCCGCTACAGGGATGTGGCTAACGAAGAGGGCATTAAACATTCAGGAAAAGAATTTTCAGCCTCCTTCGCCGATTATGATAACGACGGATTTATGGATCTTTTTTGCCTGCACGAAGGGGGCGACCTGCTATACAGGAATGCAGGGAAAGGTGTTTTCGCTAATGTAACCGGGAGTGCCAGAGCAGGCAGTAAAGCCGGAGGAAACAAAGCCCTGTTTTTTGATATGGACCACGATGGCGATCTCGATATTTTTGAAATGGGCCCCGATGCTGACTTCGTATTCAGAAATAATGGCGATGGCACATTCACCGAGGATGCTGAAAAAATGGGAATGTCGTGCCACGGTATGAAAAGCCGCGATGCTATCATTGGTGACTTCGATGATGACGGAGATATCGACCTTTTTGTTGTAAACGAAAATGGAAGTAATATCCTCTTCTCTAACCAGCGACAGGGTGTTTTTAAAGACATTACGGTGGCGAGCGGCTTGAAAAGCTCCGGAGGTTCGTTTGCAGCTGCTGCCGGCGATTACAATAATGACGGCTTCCTTGATATTTTGGTTACTTCAGCCAATGGCGGAGGACAGGTTTTGTACAGGAACAAAGGTGACGGAACATTTGAACCCTTAAAGAACAGCAGTGAGATGTTTGCCTCGGCAGCCCATGTGAAAGCATATGATGCCGCTTTCTTCGACTTTGACAACGACGGCTTCCTTGATATTCTTATTGCCGGTGAATCAGAAGATAAAGATGGGCGCGGAGTTCTACTCTATCATAATGATACAAAAGGTGGATTTACTGACGTTTCGAACATTCTGCCTGAAAAAATAAAATCGGGTTGCAGGATTGCCCTCTTTGACTATAATGATGACGGCGACCTGGATGTTGCCCTTGCCGGCATAAACGGAGGTGTATCACTCCTTAGAAATGATGGAGGAAATACAAACCATTTTATAAGGATTAAGCTTATGGGATTAAGGGCAGGAAGCGCAAAGAACAACCATTTCGGTATAGGAGCAAAAGTCGAAATGAGATCGGGCGACCTGTATCAGTCCACAATAATAACTTCACCCAATATTTTCATTTTTGGACTCGGCAGCAGGTCAAAGGCTGATGTTATCAGGATTACCTGGACAAACGGTGTACCACAAAATATCTTTCTCCCCGGCGCTGACCAGTCGCTTATCGAAGCCCAGACTCTAAAAGGTTCATGTCCATTCATATATACCTGGGATGGAGATGAATATATCCTCGCAAAAGATATTCTCTGGAGGAGCGCCCTTGGAATGCCGACTGGTATTATGGGCGGTACCACCTCCTATGCCTTTGCCAATGCTTCCGATGATTACCTTAGAATTCCGGGCGAGACGATGAAGGCCGTAAACGGTCTTTATCCTGTTCAGGTAACTTCAGAACTCTGGGAGACAATCTACCTCGACAAACTGGAGATGGTTGCTGTTGACCATCCCGATTCTACTGATGTATATGTGCCTGAACAATTCTCTCCTCCCCCCTTCCCTGGAATGAAAATTCTCGAGGTGAACGAAAAGCACCTTCCTGTTTCAGCAACCGACTCAGATGGAAACGATGTTCTTTCAGATATCTTAAAGAAGGACGACAGATACGTTTCAGGTTTCAAACCCGATAAATTCCAGGGCACAGCTGAATTGCATGACCTGATTCTCGATCCCGGCAGGATAGGAAATGAGAATAAACTGTTTGTCTTTTTGAACGGGTGGATCTTCCCGACCGATGCCAGTATAAATGTGGCCATTGCCCAATCTTCATCTTTTAAGGTTGAGAGACCGGTAATCCAGGTCATGAATAATAAAGGCGAATGGGTAACCGTTATTGAAAACCTCGGATTTCCAATGGGAAAAGACAAGACAGTCATTGCCGATCTCACTGGAAAATTTTTGTCAAAGGACCACAGGATCAGAATAAGGACAAATATGGAAATTTACTGGGATTACATATTCTTCACAGGATCACTTTCAGATAGCCCTGTTGTTACAAGCTCAATGAATCCGGTCTCGGCCGAAATTCACTACAGGGGCTTCTCAAAAAGCTTCAGAAAAGGTGGAAGATACGGACCTCACTGGTTCGACTATAAAAATCCTGACAAGACCAGGAAGTGGCGTGATCTCACAGGTAACTATACCCGATACGGAGATGTGCTTCCCCTTATAAAAGAATCCGATAACAAATACATTATCTCTAATGCAGGTGATGAAACCACAATAAAATTCGATGTTGCCTCACTGCCTGCACTTAAAAAAGGGTGGAAAAGGGATTTCCTCGTGCACAGCGTTGGATGGGTTAAGGACGGAGACCTGAATACGGCAACAGGTAACACAGTTCTGCCACTCCCCTTCCACGGGATGAAAAGCTATCCTCCTCAGGCAGGGGAATCATATCCCGAAACTCCTGAATTAAGACAGTATTTGCGTGAATATAATACCAGGCTTGTAACTCAGAAGGAATTCAGAGACGAATTAAAGAAATTGAATTGAGATGAAATTGAAAAAGATGTTTTTACTGTTTCAGGCGATTCTGGCGTTTCTGCCTATCTGGTCAGCTGCTCAGAAGAAAAGTGTAGTATTTACTGACATAACAAAGCAGGCAGGAATTGATTTCAAATATACCTTCGGTGATAAATCATATAAAAACATAATTGAGAGCAGCGGTTCAGGAGTCACAATCTTCGATTACAACAACGATGGGCTCATGGATATCTTCCTTATGAACGGAACCTATCTCGAAGGCATTTCTGATCGCGATGGTAAGATTAACAGCAACTCCCACAATGAACTCTACAGAAATAACGGAGACGGGACATTCACCTCTGTGACCGAAAAAGCCGGACTGAAAAAGACCTTCTGGAGTATGGCTGCCGGTGCTGTTGATATCGATAATGACGGCTATCAGGATCTCTTTTTGCTCAACTATGGGCCGAATGTATTTTATCATAATAACGGCAATGGTACTTTTACTGACATAACCTCTTCTTTAGGTCTTGGCGGTCCTGAATTACTTAACGGATTCACTAAATGGAGCATTGGTGTGGCTTTCTTCGACTACAATCACGACGGGCTGCTCGATGCCATGGTTGGAAACTTCCTTGCCTTCGATCCTGCATATAAGTCTCCCGCCACTCCCGATCTGATGCCAAGTCCCAATGAATATCGCGGACAGGCATCTATCCTGTATCAGCAGCTTCCGGGCGGAAAATTCACAGATGTCACAAAGCAAACAGGACTTTACTATCCCGACTCAAAATGTATGGGCATCACAGTTTTTGATTACAATGGGGACGGCGTCCCTGATATATTCCAGGCAAATGACCATCAGCTGAATTTTATGTTCCGGAACGATAAAGGAGTATTTACCGAAGTGGGTGTGGCAAGCGGGGTAGCAGCAAACAGCAAGGGAGTAGGCACTGGTTCAATGCATGGAGCTGTAGGTGATATTGATGGCGATGGCCTGATTGACCTGATGGTGACCGATCTCGATTATGGATCCCTTTATAAAAACATGGGAAACGGAGT
>CAIPJU010000678.1 GCA_903865465.1 uncultured Bacteroidota bacterium | reverse complement strand
AGTATTTAGGGGTTTATTATTTGGCACGTATAGACGCAGAGCTGTTTAATACAACCCTTCCAACGGATACAAGCAAATGGAATACCATTGGATCTCAGTTTGATCAGGTGGCCACAAACCTACTGTTGGCAGAACAGGCCACAATTGCCGGGTGGATATTTGCAAAGACAGACGACAATACCACCACCGCCGTGATCGCAAGCCAAAACGTGACCAGCGACCTATCATCACCCAGAGTAATACTGGACGGAAGAAACGGAGCGATTCAGCTCAACTCCGACATCACCCGATACACCCCAACAGGCGGAACGGAAGCGGTGAAACAAACAATCGACATCAAGAGCATCGACGGATCAATCAAGATAAGCACACCAACGGAAACCGCGATCCTTTCAAGTCAGGGAATATTAGCAAACAAAGCCGGGATGCAAGCGGTGAGCGCGGCCAGTGGGATGGAGATAAAAGCGGCTATAGTAGCTATTGGAAGCGGAAATCTTAATAAAAACGCGTATAGTTTGGGGATGGACTCCATTTGTGGAGTTTTCGGAAACGCAAACAACACAGCCGCGACACCAGCACCGAGCTGGGGTGGAATGTTCTACAAACTGTTTGCCGCCGGACTTTACTTTAATACAACAGTAATCTCGTCGGGGATCACTTTTCAATACTTAAATGATGTTACTTCCTATGTAACTTGTTATAATACCGGAACACTTTCCCTTTACTTACCCGCTTCTCCTCAGATCGGACAAACTATGTTTATTCAAAAGATGACTTCTGCCGTTGTTACAGTTTATGGGAATGGCCATACCTTAACCACGGCTACGATAGGTGTAGCGAGTGTAAATATCGGTATTGGAGCAGGTGACAAAGGTGTATTTATGTGGGACGGCAATTACTGGCAATATAATTATATGTCGAAATAATATGGAACTAAGAGCAAGGATTATCAGTAGCAACGGGATTGATGTAATTGACTTCGATCAGGAGACAGCGATAGCAGAACAGGCCTATGGACAGTCTAAAGCCTTTAGCGGTCTAACAGATGAATTGATCACGGAGTTATTGGGAAAATCTCCTGAGGATTTAACCCAGCAGGAACAAGGGCTTTTAGAGATATTATCCTCTATAGAAGCTGAACATGAACGGAGTTTGGTAAGATTAAATGATTACCTGCCCTTTACTCAGTCCGATTTACCCGAATGTAACGACATTGATACTCCTTTGCCTTACTATGTAGAAGTAGACGGAGGGGTGGTTCAGTATTGGAACATAACTCCCAATGATCCGGTAAAAGTTCAAGCCAAAATTAATTTACTTATAAGTGAACTGTCTTCGACGGATTACCAGGTAATTAAAAATTATGAATATGCAATGGCCGGAATCACTTGTGAGTATGATTCTCAAACCCTTTATTCAACCAGAATTGCAATACGAAACCAAATAAATTCACTACAAAACCTATAATCATGAGTAAAGCATGGAAAATAGTAATCGGGATTACCCTATTTATTCTTGTTGCTGCTCTAATGGGGCAATGCTGGCAAATAAATAACCTGGAAAAAGACAATCAAATCAAGGATGTGCAAATTATGATGGCCAACGACACAGCGACAGTCTACAAAACAAAATCTGGTCAAATATACTCGAAACTTAAATCTGTAACTATTGAAGCCGGCAACCTCAAAACCTCCTTAGAGGCTATGGGAATAAAGAAAAAAGATCTTGAAGACCAGAACATTGAGCTTAGTGACCTGGTGCAAGTATTAAGAGGTCAACTTGAATCACACGGACATATCTCAACCCCTGTACATGACACAATTTATGTTCAAGTCGGAAAACCTTCAATACCCGCGAAAACTTTCAATTGGACAAATAAATACCTGTTTATATGGGGTTCGGTCTATCCGACTAAAATAGATGCAGACTACATATATAAGACTGAAATAATCAGCTCAACAGAGCAGATAAAAGGTAAAAGCATAGTTACTGTGTCCTTATCAGACCCAAATTCCCGGATTCTTACCGGCGCTCAGATCATAATTACCCCCTCTCACCATTGGTGGGACCATTGGTATTTATATGGATTAGCAGGAATGGCCGCCGGGGTATATCTGGCAAAATAATACATCCTTGAAAATAATAATATGACTTGGTACCCTTATATTACTCACCCTATTGACGATTATACTGTTATAATTGGAAGCATAATAATACTATGGTGCGGTATCACTTATGGCTTTTATATTTCGCCACGAAAGTTGTTCAAGCATTGGTTACGGTATTTTAATCGGTGGCATTTAAAACATTAGAGATTTGGTTTTTTATTCATTTTTGATTTGGTTTGCCCTCAATTGTGAAACTGGGGGTTTTTTTTCTTTGACTCTCTGACCAGCTCCTGAACTGAACCAATCTTTAATTTGACAAAAGCCAGAACCTTCTTATTCGCCTGATCAATCAGGGAGTAATCCTTATTAATATAAATATCGGTCACCTTCATCTCCTCCTCACTGACATGATTAAGCGCTGAGTGCACGGTGTATTTATCAATCTTGACCTGGTTAACCGCAATAGTGGCCCAACTGTGACGGGCAGCGTAAAACTCAAGGTCATCAACTTTAATCGATTCAAGAGCACCAATCTTCTTAAGTCCTCTGTTAATAGCAGAGCTAAAGGTATCCGGGTTAATGTAATGCTGATAAAAATTAAAAACCCGTTTACCTGTCTTATCCCGGTATTTCTCCACCAGTGGCAGTATTTGGGGCTCTATTTTTATGCTGATCTCTGCTTTGTCTTCCCGCCTGTTCTTGGTCTTAGTTCTATTATAGGTGATTCTCCCTGCCTCTATTTTATCACAATGGAACAGATCCACAGTGTTCATTCCAATGAGACCAAAAGACAATAAAAATAAATCTTTGGCAAAATTAAAACGGTTCATCCCGGGTTGAATAACCTCAACATAAGGGAGTGAGGCAATTGCTTTAATCGTTTCAACAGATACCGCGCGTTTTCGGGTGACCGGGGGTTTAGGTATTTTAAAATTCTTGAAAGGTGACAGAGGAATATTGATTACCCCGATATCTTCATTATTGTATTCATCTTTGGCCATATTATGAAGAGCGCGAAGGTTTGAGAGATACAGCCCGACAGCCCTTTCTCCCTTCTCGCGCTTTGGTCGTGCTGGCTTAGACTCAAGCCAGGAGACGTATTTTTTAATGAAACCCAAATTTATTTCTGACACATCAAGGACAGACCTTTGGGTAAAATCTTCCAGGGAATTCAGCATTACATTATAGGTCTTAGCATTTCCCGCGCGGTCTTTGGATTGTAACTCCTTTATTTTGTCCCTGCCATACTTAAAAAAATCAAGGTGAAACCCTGTTTTTCTGATTTCAAGATTCTCTAAATAGTGTTGCAGTTGATCCGCTGTCAATTCTTTTAAACGCTCTCCCATCTCATTACAAGCATCCCGATACTTTTTTAGCAGGATATCAAGATCATCAACTATGGATTGATTTTTCAGTTTAAGACCCTTTGTGAGGTCATCTTTAGTGACGAAATAAGTAGAGGAGCAATATTTCATTACCCGGTTATGGGTAATTCGTATTTTAACGTTGTAAGTTCCGTCCTCTTTTTTATGGTGCTTAAAAACTACAGCCTTAAAAGTTGCCATTTTTTGTGAGACATTTGTAAAACAATTCACCGTAAATATAGGTCAAAAGTTCAGAAAGTAATTTTATTTTTAGGGTACAGAGCCAGAAACATGCTCCTTTAGTGTTCTCAATAAGAATATTTTGGTTAGTCTAACTACTTAAAAACCAAAGACCCTAAGTTTTTTTAATCCTTAGGGTCTTTTCTGTAGCCTCACCGCGACTCGAACGCGAATCTAAAGTTTAGGAAACTTACAAACACCCGTATTTAATCAATTGATATTAAATGGATTAATAAATTTTTAATACATTTTTGTAAAACAGATGTGAGACAACGCAGCAAAAAGCGATTTTACTTTTAATAATTTTGAGCGGCTAAGACTCGTTTTACCTCAGTTTTTTCCGTAAACATGTTACCCCTTCCAGTAAGTAACCAGTTGGCAGAAACTCCAAATTCTTTGATCAGTGGCAGTGCCCAGGATATTTGAAACCACCCGCGGGAGATTTCTTTTTTCTGCCCGTAATAGTGTCGCCTGTTTACGTTGGCAAGGGTGCAATATGTTTGGATACCTCTGATCTTTTTATGCAAAATAAGGACCTCCACAGCTTCAAAGAAACGAAGCATAACTCCAACCGTTTCAGGGGTGTATTCTCTTTTTGCTGGCATGACTTTATCTTTTTAATTGGCGTAACAACGTTAATATCTCTTGCAAAGTATCCTCAATCTTAGTCAGACGTTTGTCGGTTTCTGAAATTAGATCGGTGTGGAATTTAGGTTTAAATCCTCCTGTAATGTAGGCTTTGTTTATATCCGGGAAAAAAGAACAGATTCGGTTTATCAAATCTTCTGAGACTCTTTTTTTACCTGCTTTAATGTCGGTAAAACTTTGAGGGTTCTCACCAATTGCCTCTCCGAGTCTTGAAAAACTCTTGCATTTCTCTTGCTCTATTAGAAGGACGATAATGTCCGTAAATCTATCATTAACAAGAGATTCAATTTTTATATCTAGACTCATATTAATTATATTTCTTGCATTATTCTTGATAAACAAGATTTATTTTTTTAATCGTTTTTTCGCGTCGTTAATCCAATCAAGAAACTGGTCAGATCCGACCGGGTAAGGGTTAAAACTTTCTTCGTTGATCTGCGTAAGTAGGTTATCCATCTTATGCCAATCTTCATCTGATCTGACGTTAAAACGAAGTTCACTGACAACCCTGGTTAACACTCCGTTCACCATTTCGGTTTTGTAGATTACATGCCAGTTCTCATCTATTTTTATTATATCGGGTAACTGGTCAATAACCGCCTGTATTCTGGATAGTGGAAAAGCGGGACAGGCTTTGAGGTGTTTACGCTCAATCTCCATCTGAACTTCTTTTAGAATTTTGTTTTTATCAATGGTCCATGTGTCCGGGTTTACCAGGTGCCCATATTCAAACCAATGTCTGACTCCCTGATCCCTGAGTCCAAGGGCAATATAATTAACCTTATTGCACCCCCACTTCTCATTACATTTCTCGTAATCTTCAGGGTCATCCTGATTGGCGTGGTAGCACTGTTTAAGCTCTTGTAAGGCATAGAATAAGGTCCTGTAATCTTTATTCACCACACACAGCCGGTCCTTAAAATAGATGTTAAAACTCTTCCATTTGTCAATTATATTCAGGATTGCATTTACCAACTCCCACCGGTTAAATATCTCCTGTATATCCAGTTCAATCCTCACCAGATCCCCGTCAATTACCGCGTTCAGTTTCTTAGACAGGTTTAAGGCCTGCCGGATATTCTTTGAGGTGGTGGACTTGCTGAATTCTATTTTGAGGATTTTGGTCACGAATATTGAGAATTAAAAATTTATCATGAAGTTTAGAGCATTAACTATTCCTGGTATGTTTTGAGGCAAAGTTATTACCCGTGTATCCCATCTATTTATAAGCGCCTTTCCATCTATAATAATACCGGAGGCATCAACTATCACCTGATAAGTGTCATCATCAATACTTTCAAATATTGATTTTCCATTTATATCTGAACTTCTCTTATCCGTATAATCTGAGGTCACCCCGGTTACTTTGTTTTTAATTTTACCCGCTCCGAGGTATTCATAGTTATCGTTAACCGGCTTGTTAAAATCAATTCCTTTATATATGTATACATTGGCCAAAATTGCAGGTTGAACACCGGCACCATTAGAGAGTAACACGTTAATTGTCAGGGTATCCTTATGAATGATATT
>CAIPJU010000677.1 GCA_903865465.1 uncultured Bacteroidota bacterium | reverse complement strand
GTCCTCACTCCTGAAGAGATTACAAAAATTGAGAAAAGGCCAAAAGTAAATCCTGAAGCTTATGATTATTACCTTCAGGGTAAATATTATTATAGGTTAGGCGTTGTTTCTGGAGACTATAATACTGCAATTGAATTATATAAAAAAGCAATCGATCTTGATCCCGGCATTGCTCTGGCATTTACAGGAATTGCAAGATGTTGGATTGAACAATATTGGCTTTATATAGATCATAGTGAGGATGTATTGCGAAATAGTAAGCAGGCAATTGACAAGGCTTTCGAAATTGACCCAGACTTACCTGATGCTCATCTTGCTTTAGGTATCTATTACTCCCATGGCTATTTGAAATACCCCGAAGCATTGAAACAATTTGAACTGGTATTGAAAGATCAGCCAAAGGACGCTGAAGTTACTTTTTGGTCAGCTTTAGTTCATCGTCGTGCCGGAAACTGGGAGACTGCTAAAGTTGAGTTTGAGAAAGCTATCGAACTTAATCCTGGAAGAGTAGAAATAGTTGACGAGGCAGGAACAACTTTTGATTTACTTCGCGATTATTCTAAAGCCGAGGAGTATTATAGTATGGCAATTTTGCTTCATCCTGATTGGAATCTTGATTATTGTAGTTTATCCGAATTGTATCTCAAATGGAAAGGAGATACTCGGAAGGCAAGGGAAATACTGGGAAACGCAGCACGGAATAATAAAACTTTTTTATTAGAATCAGATAACATCGAAACAAATATATTGATTGATATTTATGAAGGAAAATATGAAGATGCTCTGAAAGATATATCACAATTTAAAAATGATGTAATTCAAAGTCAGTTTTACTTTAAAACAAAATATCTCTATTATGCCACCGTATATGGATTAATGAAAAGGCCTGAATTAAAGCATGCCTATTACGATTCTACACGTTTATTCCTTGAAAATAAAATAATTGATTCTTCCGATGATCACAGGCTATATAGTTCACTTGGTATTACCTATGCGGGACTTGGACTAAAAGAAAAAGCTATTGAATATGGTAAAGAGGGGTGGAACTAATGCCAATTAGTAAAGAGGCTTTTGGCGGTGTATTCAGAGCTGAAGATTTAGCCCTGATCTACGTTATGGTTGGTAAATATGATGCTGCTATAAAACTATTGAAATATATCCTTTCAATTCCGGGATATCTTTCTGTAAAAAATCTTGAGCTTGATCCCAGATGGGCACCATTAAGAAATCAATCAGAGTTTAAAAAATTGATTGAAAGCTATTCTGGAAAATAAGTGATATGGTACTTCCTTAGCAAAGTTAGAACCGGAGAAAAGGTTAGAGATTCTCCTTAAACTACTGCTTTTCATAATGCAAAAGTTTGAAAACGTGCATATGTCAGAAGGTTAGCCTATATAGTTGGACTGGTACTAAAGAATAATTTTATATTCATATAAAAAGTATTTCCTTGCCTTTAAGATTAAGATCTTACATAATGGCAATGAGCATTATAATGCTTCAAATTGAATTTTTTGCATCGGTAGTAAAAAATTAAGAAAATAATTGAAACTTGAAACAAAATATTCAATCATCAATTCAAATCACTTGTAAAAAATTTGAACCAATGTTGAAAGCTGATAGAGAGGAAATTGGAAAAAAGGATAATCAGGAAATTTTAAATACTTCAAAGCAATTAAAGGATACTAAACTATCAAATATGAAAAGGTTAAATTGTCAAAACAAAAGCTTAAAAAGCATTATTTGTATCCTATTTGTATCTCTTAAATAAAAAAGACCCTTATTCTCAAATTAATAGGAGCTTTCTATGTACCTCGTACGGACAAAAGTTGCAATCAGCTGATGAAGATTTTTATCTATAAAACCAAATTAACTTTGATTAAATCCTGCCTTGATACCGGGGTACATTATTGTAGGAAGTAGTTCAAAAAAATAAAAAATTCTTTGTTTTGAATAACGAGCGTTATTTATCTATTCTAAGTGCTGGGGGAAATAGTAATCCAATATAAGTTTTTTTATCCTTCGAACATCTAATAGATTAACCATCGCCACCTGGCAAGGTACTGTAGTTCCTGCCAGCAGATCCGTCACTATTATTTAAATAGTAATACCACGGGCTAAAGTATGCCACGTCCTCAGAGGAACTCCGCCAAGTACGCCAGTAACCAAGGTTAATGAATTCACCGCTTAGATGATAGTAGCTTCCGAATTTGGATATAATATTTAGTTATTTTTATATATGGCAATGTAGCTGAAGAAAGATATATAATTATTGGGAATCAGTTTCACAGAAGATATAATCAAATAGTTACTGCTTAGGCATGGTCAGTTTGTCTTGCATTTGTATCTTTAGCTCGTAGCTTAAGTTTATTTTACATAGAATTTATACCCGTCATGGATAAAAATAGAACAGTTGTAGTCACCGGCATTGGAGTATTTACCTCCATTGGTTGTAATCGTATTGATTTCTGGAATTCACTTATAACAGGCAAGTCGGGAATTAAAAGAATTCAGGCTTTCGATCCTCATGGCCACAAAAGTCAGATCGGTTCTGAAGTAATATCATATAAACCGGAGGATTATTTTGATCGTAAAGAATCACGTAAAATGGCCAGGGTATCCCAACTGGCTTCAAGTGCAGCAATTGAAGCCGTGAGGGATGCAGGCCTGGATCTGAATAATGAAGACAGGGACAGAATTGGGTGTGTCATTGGATCGGCTGCCGGAGATAATACACACCTTGAAGATCAACATATCAGGTTTTTAAAAATGGGACCTGGCTCAGTTAATCCTTTAACCGTACCAAGAGTTATTTCTAATATGCCGGTTTGTAATGCAGCAATGGTTCTGGGAATTCATGGGCCAAACCTGGGGGTCTCTGCTGCCTGTTCAACCGGCACGCATTCGATTGGAATTGCACTTGGACTGCTCAGGGGAAACATGGCAGATGTGATCCTGGCCGGCGGAGCAGAATCCACTATTACCCCTTTGGTCCTTGATGCATACGCGAGCATGGGAGTCCTTTCAACTTTCAATGAAAAGCCTGAAATTGCCAGTCGTCCCTTCGATCTGAACCGGGATGGATTTGTGATGGGTGAAGGTGCTTGTGTTCTGGTTCTGGAAACATTGGAGCATGCTGAAAAGAGGGGAGCAAAACCTCTGGCATTGTTAAGTGGATTCGGTATGACAACTGATGCGTATGGGATTGCCGCTCCTGAACCGAATGGTACCTGGGCAGCCAGGGCCATGGAGCTTGCTGTTAAAGATGCTGGTCTTGATATGAAAGATATTGGTTATATCAATGCTCACGGAACTTCGACCAAAGTTAATGATAAAACGGAAACGCTGGCGAT
Source organism: uncultured Bacteroidota bacterium (assembly GCA_903865465.1). GTDB lineage: Bacteria > Bacteroidota > Bacteroidia > Bacteroidales > VadinHA17 > LD21. The sequence goes on along the minus strand of CAIPJU010000677.1, from coordinate 11,505 downwards.
TCACAAGGCTTTTGGAAACAGGAATATCCCGGTAAGTTCGAACAAATCAATGATTGGTCATACGCTTGGCGCCGCAGGTGCAATTGAAGCAGCTGCTACTGTTCTGACAGTTCATTATGGAATTTTACCTCCAACCATTAATTTTGAATTTAAAGATCCGGAATGTGACCTGGACATAATACCAAATCAAGCCCGGGCTGTTAATATTGGAGCTGCGATTTCTAATTCTTTCGGTTTTGGTGGGCAAAATGGGGTCCTTGTTTTCTTAAAAGCCTGAAGTATCAGTTTTATCTTAATTTCCAGCCATTTAGCAAGTATTCTTTAAGAACGTCCTTGTTGGATAAGAATTATTATGGAAGGATCTATTTGAAAATGAAGAAATAATCAGATTGGATTGTTCAAATTATTAGATCGAATTAAATTTTGATTAATATAAAATAATTATAACGCTAAATGGCTTCACCACATCTTCCAATTTCAGATGATTCCAAAGCAGATGATGGGATATTCCAAACTCATTTTTTCTGTAAAATCATTTCATTTTCATATCATAAATCCAACCGTCTGTCCAAAGAGGACCCTTTGATCGGGGCACAAGTTTAATTTTATTGTAAGAGCTTGTTTATTACAGTTATGGAACCATGCTGCCAGACCTTGAGAAGCAGCAAAAAGATAAACATTGCCAGCAATTATTCCGGTATCAACATAATAATATGACTTCTGAACTTCAGGGTCATTCAGTCCGGGTTCTTTGAAACCTTTAGTATTCATAAGCTTCGCGATATCAACCACGTAAATAAGGCGTACAGGTGCCTTAACGCCAGGATCAAAGTTAGCCTGCGCCTGACCGATTGCTAAAGACCTGAAATCACCGGCAATAATGAATATAAGTGAATTTTCAAACGGATCGTACTTATATATCCCTTCTTCCAAAACTGTATAAATGTCAATTTCCTGGGAATTACTTGCAGATGCCGCAGTCCTTCCCGAAGCTTCAGAGACACTTTCCTCACGATTAACACCGCAAGCAGCCCAAAGCAGATTAGAAATAATTTGTAATGGCAGTTTTTTATCACTTATCAACTTACTTGTTTTTCTGTTCTCAAAGGCATGAAATGCCAGTTCAATTTTGTCGAACAAAGGATCTGGCAGCTTTATTTGCTGTCTGTTATTGTTAAAATTATCTGAATTTTCAGTATTCATAATTTGTCTTTTGATTAATGCCACATAAAATCAACTCATTGTTTGGGGAACGACCAAGCGCGATTGGTGCAAATTGCCTTAACTGGATAAAAGATGATAAGGATATGCGATGCTAAGGCTGGAGCTGTTACTATTTTTCAACATAATCTTTATTAAAAGTGTATACCAGGCTGACATTCCAGATAGTACTTCCGCCGGCAGGAATGTTTGTATTAATAGGTGTTGTAATCATCGAGGAAAACGAAACAGGTAAATTTCTTTTAGCCAGAATAAGCGTTGAAGAAACGTAAAATCCCTCGTTTGCATCTGTCCGTAAATAATAAGCCTGAGGATAAAATCTCATAAAAAACTGTTTTGTGAGCTTAATATTGGAAAAATAGGGCCTGATAGCCAGAAAATGTGTATTCCTTACAGCATCTTCTTCAAAGCCATGTATGTACATGTAATATAGTCCAATACTAACATTCTTGCCTGGTAAAAAAGTTGGCGATAAATCTCCGGTAAGAGATCGTTGGGAAATTATCTTTTCCGAAGGAACTCCATCAGTTGTAATAGTTGTTGTCTTAAAATAGACTGAAGGATTTATACCTGCTCTCGTGATGAATTTATCAGATTTATATAGTTGATATCGCCACCAGAAAATGAATGACCATGGTTTTCCTTCCAGCGCAAAACGAAATTCCGGTTCAAAACTGACTTTTCTGCCTGCAGACATTGCAAATAGTGCTGCCGGTTTACCCAGTGTAAGATTGGGTATTGTGGATATTCCTTTATTGGTAATAGTAACAGTAGCACCAAAATGAGTGACACGTTTTGTGCTGTCACTTTCCTGAGAAAATACTGTACAGCTAAAGGTGAGAATTAACACAAATAATAGCGCTTTTCTGATTAAAGGGAGCCAATTAGATTTCATCAAATCAATTGTTTGGAATAAATATTGAAAAATTTCGGATTTGGATTTTGGAATTAAATCCGAAATCACTGTTACTTCTTGTTTTTTTGCTTCCTTGTATTAGTTTCGATATTAAAGACCTGTGGCTTTTTCCAACGCTTCAGGGTAGCGGTCGCCAATCACTTTTATTTTGTCGAGCGCTGAATTGATATTTATTAGATCTTCAGAAGATAATGAAATACCTGCTCCACCTATGTTTTCTTCAAGACGGTTCAGCTTAGTTGTCCCCGGAATAGGGACTATCCATGGTTTTTGAGCAAGAAGCCAAGCAAGGGCTATCTGAGAGGGAGTTGCGTTCATCTTTAGGGCAATCATTGAAAGTAAATCCACTAAACCCTGATTTGCCTTCATTGATTCCTGTGTAAACCGTGGAATAGTATTACGAATGTCAGAACTTTCGAATGTTTTGTTTTCACTAAGCTTACCTGTTAGAAATCCTTTCCCAAGAGGGCTGAATGGAACAAAACCGATACCAAGTTCCTGAAGTGTCGGTATCACTTCGGTTTCAGGCTTTCTGTACCACATTGAGTATTCGCTTTGAAGGGCGGTAACCTGTTGAACTGCATGTGCACGGCGGATGGTCTGAACACCGGCTTCGGATAATCCGAAATGATTTACTTTTCCCTCTTTAATTAAATCTTTCACGGTTTCGGCTACTTCTTCAATTGGCACAGTTGGATCGACCCGGTGCTGGTAATAAAGATCTATCACTTCGGTCCGGAGCCTTTTCAGTGAACCCTCAACAGATCTTTTGATATTTCCGGGACTGCTATCAACTCCGGTGCTCTTGTATTTAATCCCATCTTCCGATGCATATGCGAAACCAAATTTGGTGGCTATTACGACTTCTTTGCGAAGAGGCTGGAGAGCTTCTCCGACAAGTTCCTCATTAATGAAAGGGCCATAGATTTCAGCAGTATCGAAAAAAGTAACTCCTTTTTCGACTGCCTTACGGATCATCGAGATCATATCTTTTTTTTCCGGAAAAGGAGCATAGGAATGGTTCATTCCCATACAGCCAAGTCCAAGGGCTGACACTTCAAGACCGGTATTTCCTATTTTACGTTTTTGCATGGCTGATTTTTTTAAATAAAATTTTTACGTTGCAAAATTGGTTTTAATTACCCATGGAGCATTTATATATATCACTGTTTTTTTTACCATTATTACGGATAGTGATTTTGAGTCTGGAATTTATATGAAAAGAGCTATAACTTTGCAGGATAAAAAATCGAAAGTTATGAATGAGATCATAAAACAGGAAAGTGTTTCCCAATTCAATAACCTCAGAGGTCAGGAAACGCTGCACCCCCTGGTAAGCGTGCTGGACCAAACCAAATCTAAACCGGTCCCGTCAGCCCGTTTTTATTCCGGGCTATACATAATTTATTTAAAGGAGATTAATTGTGGTGAGATGAGTTATGGCAGGAATACTTATGATTACGAAGAAGGAACTCTCGTATTTATATCACCCGGACAGGTATGGGGAACTGAGGAAAGTATGAAAATGATACAACCAGCTGGCTGGGCGCTTGCATTTCATCCTGACCTGATCCGTGGAACTTCTCTTGGCAAGCACATCAGGGATTATAACTTTTTCTCATACGATGTAAACGAAGCACTACATCTTTCTGAACGTGAAAGGCAAATTATACTGGAGAGCTTTAATAAAATTTTGTATGAACTGGAACATGCAATTGATAAGCACAGTAAGACTTTAATTGTAAGCAATATAGAATTGTTCCTGAACTATTGTGTCCGTTTTTATGACAGACAATTTATTACCCGCGATAATGTTCATAAAGATATACTGGTCAGATTTGAGGCAATTCTGGATGAGTATTTTCAAACAGACAAACCTCATACCCTTGGTTTACCATCTGTAAAATATTGTGCTGAGAAACTATTCTTATCTGCAAATTATCTTGGGGATCTGATTAAAAAAGAGACAGGAAAATCAGCTCAGGATCACATTCAGTTAAAATTGATGGATATAGCCAAAGAGAAAATGCTTGATACAAGTAAAACAATCGGAGAGATTGCTTACGATTTAGGATTTAAATACCCGGGGCATTTCAGTCGTTTGTTCAAAAATGAAACCGGTCATACGCCTTATGAATTCCGGTCGATAAATTAAAAGCAAGAGGTGCTTGCTCTGATTACTAAATAAGTGTGAGTGTCAGAGTGAGTTTTGAGAAAAAAGAGTGAGGATTAAGCTGGAGCTACTCGCTCTCGCTCTAACTCTTTTTTAGTACCTGGAGCGGACAAAAGTTGCAACTTCCTGATAATTACATTAAATCTGATCCCTGGAATTAGGGAGAATGTCTGCTTATCATAAATGGACCGGAATCTATTGATCATTTAAAGTACATGACAAAGAAACACAAGGGAAACAACAGTTTAACAGGTTCATGAAATTGTTCTGGATAGAACTATTTTATTCTATTTCTGTTTAATATGTAATTTGATATTATTAAGTGATTATCAGCAGAAAGGATAGCAGATTCAAATTCTAAGTTTATTTAATTAAAAAAGATTAAAATGACTATTACGGTATTTTTCTCAATGATTTTGGGGATACTTTTGTTGTTATTTGGCAGAAGACTTTTCTGGCTTTTTGTGGGAGTGGCTGGTTTTATAGCAGGACTCACCCTTGTTCCGCAATTAATAAGCGGCCAGTCAGAACAGGCAATTTTATTGATAGCCATAATCGCTGGAATTATTGGTGCCTTCCTTGCTATTATGTTTGAAGGTCTGGCCATACTGATCGCTGGTTTCCTCGCTGGCGGTTATTTGATGACTACAATATTAGTTTCCATAGGCTATTCTGTATCAACAGAACCTTCGGTAATTTACATCATTGGAGGCATTATAGGACTGATATTGGTAGCTGTCTTTTTCGACTGGGCAATTATCATTCTATCCGCGTTGCTGGGGGCTGAAATACTCATGCCGTGCCTGCACATCTCCGGCTCAGTTTACTGGCTGGTCTTCCTCGTTCTGTTTCTTGTAGGTGCAGCTGTACAGGCGGGTATCTGGCGTCGTCGTTATCCTGTTCAACGTACATGGGGTCGTCGCCCCTGGTATTAAGTACAGTCTTAACTCAACTTCATTATCACTCATCCAAAATAGTTATTTTGGGCTTCGGGCAGTTACCTTCGGTCACGATCATGTGAATGGTCTGATTCTTTATTTCCATGGTTCCAGCGACCTTTAACCCAAAATTTGCCTCGTGGTTCGCTTTCCCAATGTCCTGCTTCGTATGAACGTCCGGGTTTTGATCGTGCCCAATATCCATGGTCATGAACATAGGAATGTGTCCGGTAGTTCCAATACCAGTCACCTTCGATCCAGACAAATCCTATGCCAGGACTGGCCGGTCTCTTTTTTCAGTACCCCGAACGGAAAAAAGTTGCAACCAATTGAATGAGATTTCTAGTCTAAAAAATACTTCGACAAAATCCTGATTTTGATTCGATTGAATTATAGAGTAGCCGCTTCTCCGGAATGGTTTGAGCACCACCATGGTATAATATATAGGAATATGGTGTCCCTTTATAATCACCAAGTGGTTTTTGTTGACACGAAAAAAGTGTGCCAAAGCAAATCAAATACAAAAAGATGTTTCTTATTCTATTTATTTTAAAGGCGTTATTATTTCAAATTTGGCACTGATATAATCCATAGAATTTCTACCTACCTGAACTTCAAATTCTCCGGGTTCAACAAGGCGTTTCATATCGGGTCCGTAATACTGCAGTTTTTCGGATGTAATTGTGAATTCAACAGTTCTTGTTTCGCCTTTCTTCAAACTTACCCTGGAAAAATCCTTTAGTTCTTTAACCGGACGTGTGACTGTACTGACAATATCTTTAATATAGAGTTGAACTATTTCATCCCCGTCCATCTCACCCGAGTTTGTTATATCAACTGCCACTTTAACTGTATCTCCAATATTTATCTTTTTGTCGCTTAGCCTTAAGTTGTTGTAGTCATAATGGGTATAACTCAATCCAAATCCAAAAGGATATAATTGAGAATATTTACCATCGATATATTCAGCTTCATGCATATAAGGTTTTCTGTTGTAGTAAACAGGCAACTGGCCCACATGTCGCGGAAATGAAACTGCCAGTTTTCCACTTGGATTAACCTTCCCGAAGACTACTCTGGCAACAGCTGTCCCCTGATCCTGACCCAAATACCATCCTTCTATCATTGCCGGGGCATTTTCTGCCAGATAATTCACCGATTGCGGCCGTCCATTTATGAGAATGACTGCTGTCTTCTTTCCCAGAGCAAAAATTGCCTTTGCCAGATCTTCCTGCCGTCCAAGAAGATCGAGATCATAGTAATCGCCGGTATGATTACTCCACTCCTCACGGCAGGTAAGTTCATTTCCGCCCATGACAAGCAATACCGCATCACAGGTTTTTATCAGTTTTACAGCCTCTGCTATTCTCCGGTTTTCAGCCTCGCGAGTTTTTTCTGATTGTGGAACTGTGTTGTCATTCTCATATATTTTAAACCCTTCTGAGTAGAATACTTCGAATTTACCTTTGCCATAATTCCTAATTCCTTCCAGAATACTTATTCCGGGGGAAATATCATTTGAGTAATTGCCATAATGTACCTCATCTGCATTGGGGCCGATTACAGCCAATCGTTTTATTTTGTTTTCATTGAATGGCAATGTTTTGTTTTTGTTTGTAAGAAGAATCATTCCCTGTTCAGCAGCTTTCAGGGCAATCTCACGATGCTTTTTCTGCATAAACAGTTTATCATAATCATTTATTTCTTTAATATAAGGTTGTTCAAAAAGGCCCAGAATGAATTTATTTCGGAGAACACGTACCACAGCAGAATCGAGTACGGATTTATTTAATTTGCCGGCAGCAATAAGTTCAGGGAGGTATGCAAAACAATAGTTTTTCCAGTTACTCGGACATTCAAAGTCCATTCCTGCATTAATAGATCGCATGGCTGCTTCAGGCTTATCGTTTGATGAATGGTATTTGGTAATCATTCTATTTACGCCATCATAATCAGAGATTACATAACCTGTGAATCCCCATTCCCCTCTGAGCACATCGGTCAACAGCCATTTATTAGCGTGATTGGGAATACCATCAATCTCATTATATGAAGCCATAACGGTTCGCACATTGGACTTTTTAACAGCCATTTCAAATGGATAAAAATGATTTTCACGAAGAACTCTTTCCGATAAATTGGATGGACCAATGTTTGTACCTCCTTCCGGTTGCCCGTGTCCGGAAAAATGTTTTGCGCAGGCCAACAGATGGTTTTCATCAATTAGTGGAGATCGTCCCTGCAACCCAAATATCGCTGCTACTCCCATTGTTGCAACATGATATGGATCCTCGCCAAAAAACTCATCAGCCCTTCCAAACCTCGGATCACGAAGCAAATCAATTACAGGTGTTGCGGCGTGAGTAACACCATAGCCTCTCATCTCTTTGGCTATTGCAGTGTAAACATTTTCAATCAGTTCCGGATTCCATGTGCTGCCAAGTAACGGAGGAGCCGGGAATACTGTAGGTTTATCTTCGTTACCAACGAAACCATGGCATCCTTCAGCATTGGAGATGGCAGGAATTCCTAGTCTGGTCTGTTCAACAAAGTATCTTTGGATTGCATTGAACCTGGCGGCATAATCTGCCTGGCTCATCCTCACCTGGAATTGCAGGAACCCTATTCCGTTTCTTACCGTGTCGCCTAAAGCCTCAATCGCTTTATTTAATTCCTCAGGCTTGCCAAGATCCATTTTCGGATGCCATATGTCGATCTGCCGTAACTTTTCTTCAAGTGTCATTCGCTTAAGCAGATCTTTGACACGCGATTCAAGAGGGGCAGAGGGGTTTTTATAAACAGGCTCCCTGTCGCAGGAGACTGCTCCAAATAGGATAAGGGAAAATATTGAATAGTATATTTTTTTCATAAAGTTTGTAATTATGTACAGCTACTTTATTACTTCGGCAATCTCAGCAGGTATGACTTTACCATTCGGAATAGTTAGTAATGCCTCGCACTTATTGTTATGCATATTCAGATCTTTGCTTTCTGTCATGTCTATAGAAGCTGTCACTTTGAAGTTCCCTTTTGATGCAATCCAGTTTTTGTTCCTAACAGCCTGTCCGCATACAAAATCCATTCCGCCGACTGGTATCGAAGTCACTGCAGAAATGCAGGTTGCGACCTCTTTCCCATCAACATAAAAATGTATTTTAAGCTTGTCGCCGGTTTTTATTGGTCCAGTGCCGTTATTTATTAAGGACACCATAAATGTTACTTCATCACCCTCTTTAGGAAATGTAGGCATTGTACGGATATTTTTGACTGTAAGGTCGGCTTTCCCTGCAGCTTTGATCAGTTTAAATTCCGTTCTAAGGGGTAATTGATCTGAAGAACCTCCGACTCTCACAATAAATTTGCCTTCAGGCACCATGTAAGATTTTGTTTCTGCATTATATATATATAGTTCTTCAGGCCTAAGTGTGAATGTTATGGTTTTTGTTTCATCCGGATTCAATAGGATCTTCCTGAACCCACGAAGCTGCTTTACAGGCATCTGCACATCGGGAATTATTTTGTCCGTTGAAAGATAGAGTTGACTGACTTCCTCGCCCGGAACTTTTCCAGTGTTTTTAAGATCAAATGAAACTTCAATTAAATCACCCACTGATGCATTTGATTTATTTAACCTTATGTTGGAGTATTCAAAAGTGGTATAGCTTAATCCGGACCCGAATGCAAATTCAGGAGCGAGTTTTTGAGAATCAAACCAGCGGTATCCGACCTTGGTTACCATATTTCGAAAGTCGGCACTGATTGGTATGATCTGAGAATCATCTTTGGGCATCGTGGCTGGCATTTTTCCTGATGGATTGTATTTGCCAAATAAAACGTCAGTAATTGCCTGCCCCCCTTCCTGTCCCGGATAAAATGCATAGATTAATCCTTTTATATTTCTGATAACTGGAGTAATACTACAGGTTCCCCCCGATATTACAACAAGAATAATATTCGGATTCACCTTCGCAATTTCGTTTATCAAATCGTTTTGAACTCCCGGAAGCAGTACCGTCTGAGAAGCTCTGTCGGGCCTTGTAACTTCTCCTCTCCTTTTTCATCGGCATCTCTGAATAGAAAATATCCCTCCCCCTCAACAGTATTGTCCAAACCGGCAACAAACACCACATATTCTGATTTTTTTGCAGCAGATAATGCTTCTCCGAACTGGTGTTTATCAGCGTCATTAATATTGCACCCTTTAGCGTAGTTCACACGGGTATCGCCTAATCGTTTTCGGATGGCGTTCTCCACAGATATTTGGTAGGAGGGAATTACTTTTGAACTGCTGTTCCCGTCAAGGGGTAATACAAATGCATTTGGACCTATTACAGCAACAGATTTAACCGTTTCTTTATTCAGGGGCAGAATATTATCCTGATTTTTAAGAAGTATCAGACTTTTCAATCCGCTCTCATAGACCAGTTTACGATGTTCTCTGCTGTCAATAACACTTTCTGGAATTACAGGTACCCCGTCTATCATTCCTGATATGATCTTGGTTCTAAGTACGTTTCTTGTTGCTCTTTCAACCAGGGTGCTGTCGAATCGCCCGTTTTTAACTCCATCAGGCAGTTCCTTTATATACAGATCGTTACCCTCGCAAAAATCAAGTTCTGAGTTCAGGGCTTTTTTCGTTGAACTAAATCCGCCCCAGTCGCACATTGTGTAGTAGCTGAAGCCCCAATGGTCGCGCAGCAGCTCCTTGATGAGGTATTTGTTTTCAGCACATTTGTCTCCATTAATCCAGTTATACGCGCACATTACAGAGATAGCGCCTCCTTCCTGAATTGCTCTTTTCCAGTGATAACCCCAGAATTCCACCAGGCTTCTTTCGTCGCTCAGGTAATTATTGGTTCTACGGTTAAATTCGTATGTGTTTAAATTATAGTGTTTTATTGTTCCGAAAACCGAAGTAGTGTTTTGTCCAAGTATGAAGGCTTCGGCAATCCGGCCACCAAGAAATGGATCTTCCCCTACGGTCTCGGCTGCCCTGCCAATACGCGGATCAATAAGCAGATCGAGGGTTGGTCCGGCTATCCTGTATCTTCCGCGTGCCGCCTGTTCGAGAGCTATTGCTCTGCCCACCCGCGTAATAAGATCGGGATCCCATGTGGCTGCCATTGCTATGGTAACCGGGAATGAAGAAAATCCTTTGGCATTGTTCCCGATTCCATGAGGCCCATCGCTTCCTGTGAACTGTGGAATACCTAATCGTTCGTTTCCATCAGTTTTGTAGTAGAGCTGTTCAATTTTTTCCTGCATACCCATCTTTGACATCAGACTGTCAAGCCTTTGTTCCAATGGATTTTGTGTCTCAACCGAATTACACTTTATAAGCAAAACTTCTGAAAGTGCTATCAGAAGGATTAAAGAAAAGCGGGCTATCTTTTTTTTCATTATTTACCCTTTTGTTTTGATTGTTACAACACATAGTTAATTAAAAAACATTAGAAGATGCTATAATTTCAAAATTAAATCCAGACTGTTCAACTCTTGAGTTTGGAAAATGGGTTTGCTGTAGTGGAATTCAATTTCATCTAATACATTTGGAAATCCTGACTTAGATAATAGCAATCAATTGTGACAAAAAATGGAAAATATGGTAACATGAACTGAAAATTTTCAGTTTAAAAAGGAGGAGGGAGTTCAGAGTTCTTGCTGATAATAGCCCTTTGTTTAATGTAATATATATACTATCTGTCTCTTACAAATTAATAAGTCCCTTAATATCTGTTTATTAGGGGGCTTTTTATGTACCCGGAGCGGGACTTAGGTCTATTTTATTGCACTTTACTTCATTATATTAAAATATCAGATATACAGCATGTTAAATATATGTTATTTGTTTATTAGACTTCATTATATTGCATTTGAATAATTATTAGCACCTAATCAACACCTACTTTTGGTTTACGTAAAGAGGTATAAAACACTCCTTTTTATTGATTTCGCTCTGAAAATACTTAAAAATATGAAGACCCCCTTCCAAAAATGTCCATTCAGAATATAAACGAATACCTGAAAGAAGGCTGTGGAATTATTGCTTCCAAACAACTCCCAGAAACAGGATTTAACCCGCTGGTGATAAAAAATAGTGTTATTATCCTTTGTTACATTTTTTTCTCACAAGCAAAAATCTAAATCTGAATTGACAATTTTTCTCACGGGCAAAAATAGAAAAAGCAAAATGACTGCATTATTTTGTCTTATCCTGAATAGGTTTGATGTGATAAGCTATTTTTGGACGAGAAAAT
>CAIPJU010000676.1 GCA_903865465.1 uncultured Bacteroidota bacterium | reverse complement strand
GGACCAGGCGTGAGAGGTTATCCTTTAGAACATAGTCATCAGCACCACCTTTAATACACTCAACAGCAATCTCTTCTTTCATTGGCCCCGTTACCAGGATAAACGGAGTGTAGGGAGCCATTTCTGATCGCAGCCTCAGGGCTGACATTCCGTCGAACCGGGGCAGAGAATAATCGCAAATAATAACATCCGGGCTGTATGTTTTCAATCCGTCGATGTATTCACCACGGGTATCTACAAGCCGTTGTTCAATTTCAATATTATTTCTTTTGATTTCGCGCCATATCAATTCGGCATCGCTTATCGAATCTTCGACAAATAAAATTCTTAACTTCTCTCCCATTGCTTTACTTTTCATTAAACCCTTCAATACACTGAACTTTACCTTCTATTCAAAGAAATAGTCAAACACTTCCTGCTCCTGGCAGGGCGCTTCATTAACATGCAGCCAGTAGTTTCCAATCCGGCTCAGCTGGAATTCAAAAAGATCGTTGGAGATGGGCTTCACAATGCAGCTGTTTGCACCCAGGCTATATGCTTCTCTGATATCATGAGCCTCTTTGGATGAGATAATCGTTATAACCGGAATATGGCAGAAGCGTTTATCACTCTTCAACGTTTTAAGAATTTCAAGTCGGGTAACTTTGGAAAGCTTAAGGTCGAGGAGGACAAACTTTGGGGAAATTTCTTCAGTCCGCTTTTTAAACTTCCCCCGGCAAAGGATATTATCAAGCGCCTCTGATCCTTCCATAACAAAATGGATATTACTCAAAGGATTGCTTCTTCTTAGTGCCCTTATGACAACTTCGGCATCGTGCAGGTCGTCTTCAATTATCAGGATATCTACCTGGTTCAGGTTTTCCATAATGAATTTTTTTTATATGCTGAAATTTTTATCGCTCTCTGCCGCGTGTTTTGGGGGCTTATTTATTAATAGCCAATACATCCCAAGATTCACCATAACATTTTGAAAAATGTCAAACTCGACTGGTTTAACTACATAACTGTTGGCTCCGAGGCTATATGCTACCTGAATATCAGGTTCTTCAGCCGATGATGTCAGAATAACAACCGGGATATGCGAAGTGCGCTTATCTCCTTTTATAAGTTTAAGAACCTCAAGACCATTGACTTTCGGTAGTTTCAGGTCGAGCAGAATTAGCTTTGGGGTATGAGTAATTTCCCTGTTTTTAAACTTCCCCCTGCAAAAGAGGTAATCGAGAGATTCAACCCCGTCGCGCGCAATCAAAATATTATTAGCCAGGTTATTTTTTTTCAGCACCCGCAAAGTCAGCTCAGCATCGTTTGCATTGTCTTCGACAAGAAGTATTTCAACTGCATCTAAGTCACTCATTAAAACTGGTTTTAAATTGGGAATATATTGATTCAGTATTAATTATTTTTATAGAACGATATGATGAATTCAGAACTTTCACAGGGCCCAACTTGCGATCTTAACATTTCCATACTGCCTTCTATCTACCCCCTGCTACTTACTACCTACTGCCTACTACCTACTACCTACTACCTACTACTTACTACTTACTACTTACAATAAAGGACATATTTGTTCATTCAATTTTTAGTGGCAGGCAGGCTGAAAAAGAATG
>CAIPJU010000675.1 GCA_903865465.1 uncultured Bacteroidota bacterium | reverse complement strand
GACCTGATCAGGAATTTGCTTCACCAGCGAACCTGATTTCAGGTCGACGATGTCCAGCGTGTTGTTCGTCTTGTTCGCGACAAACAACCGTTGGCCTTGGGAATCGACGGCCAGATGATCAAGCTTTCCGGCGACGCCTTTCAACGGAATCGTCTTGGTTTGCACTAACAACTCGGATGCCGCGACGGAATTCTGAATCACAACCAGCAGCAGGCCTGCCAACATTCCAAAGACACTGGGGAAACTCATGCGAAAGACTTTCGAACGGAACAGAGAACCAAAGAAAAGGAACCAATCTTCAAACCGGTGAAGGTCTTCAAACCGGCGAGGGCGAATGAACGAAAATAGCAGTCATTCAAGAAGAATTGATGAAGACGAGGCATTTTTCAGAAATCCTCACTCCGGCAAATACCTCAGTGTGGGTGAGAAGCTTCCGTCTTCAGGATACGTTTAACTTTTCGAATAAAAAGGGGCCACCCACTTATTTGTTGCCTAGCTTCGGGCAAGTTGTTACAGTTTGAAACGTGGCTTTGGGCAGGTTTCGCGTGGGAATTGGTGATCAGGTAGATCAGAATGGCCAGATAGAGAGGCAGCCAGATAATTATGCCACTAAGGGCATGCATTACCTGGTCAAAAAAGGGAGAATGTAATGAATTGATAAAGAGGAAGAACTGCTGATCAATATGTACTATATGGCTGATCATAAATTAAAGTTCTACGAGTTAAGTTCCTTCCATATCATATCCTTCAGGTTTACAATACCATTACCTGTAACAGATGAGAAGAATACTCTCGGAAGATCGGGAAGATCTTTCTTGATTTCACTTATAAGTTCATCGTCAAGCAGATCTGTTTTTGATATTCCAAGTACCCGTTTTTTATCCAAAAGTTCAGGATTATAAAGCCTGAGTTCATTAAGGAGTATCTCATATTCAGCTTTTATATTTTTGCTGTCGGAAGGAACAAGAAACAGAAGCATTGAATTCCGTTCAATATGTCTCAAAAATCTGATTCCCAAGCCCTTTCCTTCATGTGCTCCTTCGATTATCCCGGGAATATCGGCCATAACAAATGATTTGTTGTCCCTGTAACTCACAATTCCCAGATTTGGCACCAGAGTGGTGAAGGCATAATCGGCAATCTTGGGCCTTGCTGCTGAGACAACAGAAAGAAGAGTCGATTTGCCAGCATTCGGGAATCCTACCAAGCCCACATCAGCAAGGATTTTAAGTTCGAGAATGAACTCTGTTTCAATTCCCTCTTCACCTGGTTGGGCATAACGAGGAGCCTGATGAGTAGCCGATTTGAAATGGACGTTACCCTGTCCTCCCCTGCCTCCCTGTGCCAGGATTTTTTCCTCCCCGTTAACTGTTATCTCGAACAGGGGCTCTCCGGTTTCGAAGTTCTTTGCAATGGTACCAAGAGGAACATCAACAGTCACATCCTTACCATCGGCACCGGTCGATTGCTGCCGTCCTCCGCCTACCCCGTTACCGGCAAAGATATGCCGTTGGTATTTAAGATGAAGGAGAGTCCACATCTGGTCATTTCCCCTGAGGATAATATGTCCTCCCCTACCTCCATCGCCACCATCGGGGCCTCCCATAGGCTCAAATTTCTCCCTGCGGAAGTGTTTTGAACCCGCACCTCCGCTGCCGGAACGGCAGTAGATCTTCACATAATCAACAAAGTTTGATCCAGACATATAATTTTATTTCTCCGTGATCTCTGTGTAACTTCTGTGTAGCTCTGTGAAATATAAAATTACGCAGAGCTTCACAGATTTTCACGGAGCTACACCGGGGGTTTAAACAATTTTATTCATTACTTCAACAAGCCTGCCGAAAATATCATCGATAGACCCCATTCCATTAACCGGCTGATAAACTCCACGCTCTTCGCAATAGTTCATTATCGGGGCAGTTTTTTCATTATAAACATCTATCCTGTTTTCAATAACAGCAGGATCCATGTCATCCGCTCTTCCGGAAACTTCAGCCCTGCCAATAAGTCTCTTTACAAGTTCATCATGTTCAACATCGAGAGCAAGCATGCAGTCGATTTTCATTCCCCTGGTATTAAGCATCTCTTCAAGGGCAACTGTCTGAGCTACTGTCCGGGGAAACCCATCAAAGAGGAAACCGGCAATGCCCTTGCTTCCGTCTATCTTATTTGCTATCATTTCAATAACAACTGAATCGGGTACAAGTTCACCCTTCGACATAATTGTACTCATCTTTTTTCCAAGTTCAGTACCTGCAGCAATCTCTGCGCGAAGCATGTCGCCTGTTGAAAGGTGGAGAAGATTGAACTTCTCAGCAAGCTTTACCGACTGTGTTCCTTTACCAGATCCCGGAGGGCCGAAAATCAAAAAATTAACCATAGATTTTAAATTTTATTAATTTATTACTGAATAAACTGAGGGGAGGTTTCGGCCGTAACCATCATAGTCGAGGCCGTAACCAACCACAAAATCATTTGGAATATCAAATCCTATATAATCAAGCGGAATATCTTTTTTGTAGGTTTCAGGCTTGCAGAACATTGCTGCTATTTTAATCTCTGCAGCCTTTCGCATGAACAGTTCGTCGGTAATTCTTTCAAGGGTATTCCCGGTATCGACAATATCCTCAATCACCACCACTGTCTTATCCTTCAGATCCTCATTCCAGCCGATAAGTTCTTTTATAGTTCCTGAGGAACTTGTTCCCCTGTAGGAGGCAAGTTTCACAAAGGAAATCCTGGCCTGAAAATCAATTCTGCGAAAGAGATCGGCAGCAAACATGAAAGCTCCGTTAAGTATTCCCACAAAAACAACATCCTTCCCCCTGAGGTCTTCATTTAGCTTCAGGGCCAGCTCCGCAATCCTCCCCTGAATAGCCTCTTCGGATATCATTTCCCTGAACGTTTTGTCGTGAATTATTACATCTTTCATTCGAACTATCATTGATTTGTAAGCCGTTGCGAAAATATGAAAATAATAGCTTACTTTTGTCCTTATCAACAAGTTAAATTATTTTATTACTATGACGCCGATTATCAGCATTATAATGGGCAGCACCTCTGACCTTCCGGTAATGGAAAAAGCTGCTGAAATTCTGAATACTTTCAGGATCCCGTTTGAAATTAATGCCCTGTCGGCCCACCGGACCCCCGAGGAAGTTGAGAAATTTGCAAAGAATGCTGAATCGCGTGGTATTAAAGTAATAATTGCTGCTGCAGGCATGGCAGCACATCTTCCAGGTGTCATTGCCTCGATGACACCACTGCCTGTTATCGGAGTTCCGATAAAAGCTTCACTCGAAGGACTCGATGCCATACTTTCAATTCTACAGATGCCTCCGGGAATCCCTGTGGCAACAGTCGGACTTAATGCTGCCCTTAATGCAGGAATCCTTGCAGCTCAGATTGTTGCATCCGGCGATCCGGATGTAAGGAATGAATTGGTAAAGTATAAGGAATCCCTCAAGAAAAAAATAGTTCAGGCCAATGAGGAGCTGAAAGCTGTAAAATACGAGTTCAAGACTAACTGATTCATTTTTTTAAGATCACCTCCTTTTTTCTTAAAATTTTTAGGATTATATCTGCTTTTTTAGTACATTAGTGGGTATAAATCTGAAACGGTTGAGCTCGCTGCTGAAAATACCTGTTTCTGTCTTGTTTGTTTTTCTTTTTCTGACTGCCTTCGCCGGTGATCCATATCGGATTCCTGCTGGAGCAGCCGAAGCTGGAATGGGATTTTCATGCACAACAGGTAATGGCTTCTGGAGCAGTTTTCATAATCAGGCTCTTCTTTCACTCAACAATTCTTTCTCGGCGGGTTTTAGTTACGAAAACAGGTTTGGACTCAGTGAGCTTTCGACCCGGGCTGCCGCTATCACTATTCCTGAAGGAAAGACCTCACTCGGCCTGGTATATTCCCGTTTCGGATATACGGATTATAAAAGAGACTTTGCCGGACTGGCCTGTGGACTTAAACTTTCCGAAAAACTATATTCAGGAATCCAGATAGATTACCTGTCAGAACGAACAACAGGATATTTAAATAATCAATCGATCACCTTTGAGGCGGGAATGGTGGTCAAACTCACCGAAAACACCAATCTTGGCATCCATCTTTTTAATCCACTCCCAAATTCATTACGAAAAAGGAATCTCCCCTCTTCTCTCAGGATAGGCGCAGGAACTAAATTCAATTCTTTGCTCTTTGGCTCTGTTGAGGCTGAGATGAGTTCGGGGAACAGCCCTGTATTCAGAACGGGTTTTGAATATGAGGCACTCAGCAAATTCCGGATCAGGGGAGGGTTTTGTACCGACAATACCTCATTTAGTTTCGGTATGGGGTGGCTATATAAAATAGCGAAGGTCGATATCGGGTTTCTGACTCACGAAAAGCTGGGAATCACTTCGGTTTTCTCCATGACGTTTAAGATAAAATAATACTTTTTAAAACCGCAGAGCAAGATATTACACAGAGGGCCACAGAGAAATTTCTGTAAATTCTATATGAATGAACGAGAATGAAATATCGGGGAAAATTATAGTAGAGGCTATTAAAATTCACCGGTCACTTGGACCTGGATTATTAGAAAGTGCTTACAAAGAATGCCTGTTTTATAACCTGTTAAAGACAGGATTGTCTGTTGAAAAGGAAAAATCTATGCCTTTTGTCTTTGAAGAGGTCAAACTGGATTGCGGATATAGAATTGATCGTGATGCGGCTAAGTGGTTTAAACCTGCGAAAGGTCAGTTCCAGATATATTACAAGCAAGG
>CAIPJU010000674.1 GCA_903865465.1 uncultured Bacteroidota bacterium | reverse complement strand
GGAAAAGACAAAGAGATTAAATGGTTTCATCCCGATCAGTTCGGGGATATTGTACAATATATTGAATATGAGTCTGAAAAACAATCATTACGCCCCCTGCAATAATATATTTGAGGTGAAGGATTGTCTGTTTTCGCCATTCTTGAAGATAACTCTTAAAATAATTTAAGCTTCTGAATCGTATCCGTAGGATTCTTTGAACCGAAAATTGAATTTCCTGCCACAAGTACATCTGCACCGGCATTTACCAGCGAGGCAGCATTTTCACAGTCTACTCCGCCGTCAACCTCAATAAGTACAGGATATCCTGCTGAATCAATCATGCCCCGCAGTTTTTCAATTTTTCTGTAACTGTCACTAATAAATGATTGACCACCAAATCCGGGATTAACGGTCATCACCAGTACCATGTCGATAAATGGAAGAATGTTTTCCAGAAGAGAAACAGGCGTGTGAGGATTTACAGCAACTCCTGCCTTCATCCCAAGGTTATGTATTTCAGCGGCTGTCCTGTTCAGATGCTGGCATGCCTCATATTGCACAGTCAGTATATTTGCCCCTGCGCTGCTGAAATGTGAGAGATAACGATCGGGGTCAATGATCATGAGATGAACATCAAGCGGTTTTTCCGAATGCCGTTTTACAGCTTTTATAACAGGAAATCCGAATGATATGTTAGGGACGAAGACGCCATCCATGATATCGAGATGGATCCAGTCGGCGAGGCTTTTGTTGACGAGTGAGACTTCATTTCCCAGGTTGCCCATATCGGCAGCCAGCAGAGAAGGTGATACAAGATGACTCATGCAAGATTTTTTTTCAAAGATAGGAAGAAAGAGTCAGCCAAGATAGCTTTTAAGAATCCTGCAGCGTGTTGTAAACTGAATTCTTTTTATAGCCTTTTCCTTTATCTGCCTGACGCGTTCACGGGTAAGGTTAAGCTCCTCCCCTATCTCTTCAAGCGTATAGGGATGTTTCATCCCTAATCCAAAGTACAATTTAAGCACTTTCGACTCACGGGGAGACAGCGTACTGAGGGCTCTCTCGATCTCATAGGCAAGAGATTCATTAATAAGGTTTTTGTCGGGACTGGGTGTATCGTTACTGTGAAGGATATCGTACATATTATTATCCTCTTCGGAGCTGATTGGAGCATCCATACTAACAGTCCTGCCATTAGTTTTTAAGGCCTCCTTTACATCTTCGGGTACCATGTCGAGAATTTCAGCAATCTCCTGTGAAGAAGGCTCTCTTTCAAATTCCTGTTCAAGCCGTGCAAAAGTTCTGTTGATTCTGTTTATCGATCCGATTTTGTTAACCGGAAGTCGAACTATCCTGGCCTGTTCGGCAAGGGACTGTAATATTGCCTGCCTAATCCACCATACTGCATAGGAGATGAATTTAAAGCCTCTTGTCTCATCAAAACGCTGAGCGGCTTTTATCAGTCCGAGATTCCCCTCATTGATCAGGTCGGGAAGAGTCATTCCCTGGTTCTGATATTGTTTGGCGACAGATACAACAAATCGCAGATTAGCCTTAACAAGTTTTCGCAGAGCATCAGTATCGCCAGATTTTATCTTTCGGGCCAGGACGACCTCTTCCTCAGGTGAAATAAGATCAACCCTGCCTATCTCCTGAAGATATTTATCGAGAGATGGGGTGTCCCTGTTTGTTACCTGCTTTGTAATTTTTAGCTGACGCATTTCAGAAATAAAATTATAATTCCAATGAAATACCTGACCTTACGGACAATTTTAACAAAAAATTTACTTAATTCCAATTTTATCCCTCCTTTTTTTTGATTAATGAAAGATTATTATTTAAATTGCATCACAATTTTATATATTGAATATCACCTTCTTAATTAGCGGTTGGAACTACCCTGATAATTAAAATAATCATGGGTGGTTTATTTTAATCATATTTTAATTAATATTGCACCTGATTTTCGGATGTGTAAAATTGTTTTGGTGACATCGAATGTGTACT
>CAIPJU010000673.1 GCA_903865465.1 uncultured Bacteroidota bacterium | reverse complement strand
TCGACTGGCTGAAAGAGATTTTGGCTAACGAGTCAATCCGGATGGGAATTATCAAGGACGAATTAATGGAAATTAAGTCCCAATATGGCGATGCCAGACGAACCGAAATTGTCTATGCTTCCGAAGATTTTAATCCTGAAGATTTTTATGCCGATGAAGACATGGTTATTACTATTTCACACATGGGCTATATCAAACGGACACCACTCACCGAATTCAGGACCCAGGCCCGCGGAGGAACCGGATCAAAAGGATCAAGTACCCGCGAAGAGGATTTTCTTGAACATATGTTTATTGCCACGATGCATAACACATTACTACTTTTCACTGAGAAAGGTAAGTGTTTCTGGCTCAAGGTATACGAAATACCTGAAGGAACCAAAGCTTCAAAAGGGCGGGCCATCCAAAACCTCCTTGGTATTGAAGCCGATGACCAGGTGAGAGCTTATATCAACGTCACTTCGCTAAAAGATGAAGCCTACATAAACAATAATTACATTATTCTTTGCACCAAAAAAGGGGTCATCAAAAAAACACCGCTTGAAGCGTATTCACGCCCAAGACAAAACGGCGTTAATGCGATAACCATCCGTGAAAATGACCAGCTGATTGAAGCGCGCCTGACAAACGGAAATAACGAGATCCTGTTAGCCATCCGGTCAGGAAAAGCCATCCGGTTCCATGAAAAACATGCACGGGCAATAGGCCGGACAGCCTCCGGAGTCAGAGGTATCAGTCTTGCCAATGAGAGCGATGAATTGGTCGGGATGATTTGTGTAGAAAACGATGTGGAGGATGTATTGGTCGTGTCTGAAAATGGATATGGAAAACGTTCAAAGATTGAAGATTACAGAATTACCAACCGCGGAGGGAAAGGGGTGAAAACCATTAATGTCACGGAAAAGACCGGTCATTTGGTTGCAATTAAAAATGTTACTGATACTGATGACCTTATGATTATCACACAGGCTGGGGTTACTATCCGGCTACCTGTATCTAAAATCCGAATGACAGGTCGTGCTGCGCAGGGAGTCAAACTGATTAACCTTCGTGACGATGACTCCATTGCTTCTGTAGCCCGCGTTGAAAATGAAGAGGTAGATGAAGTTATCCCGGATGAAACTGAACTTCTTTCTGATAATGAGGAAGAAATCGAACAGGATTAGTTTCGGACTAAAAGCATAAGCAATTGTTATTTTTGTTTTTTTAGAATATGGTTCAATTTTGCATTAATTTATAACAAACATTTTTTAATCATGAAAAAATTAGTTTTTGCAGTTCTAATATTACTGGCAGGCACTGCACTCTTCGCTCAGAAGGGGAAAGTGGCAACCGCACTTTCTTATAAGGATGATAAAAAGCTTGATAAAGCCTGGGAAGCTATTAAAGAAACGGTAGATCCGGCTAATCCCAAAGCAGAGAAGACCATAAAATGGAGTGGTGCATGGCAGGCTCGCGGCGAGATCATTGAGGCAATTATTATTTCCAAGGATGAGAAATTATTAAAACTGGTACCAAATCCTGTCGAAGAGGCTTATAATTCGTATATGAAAGCCATGGAATTAGACGAAAAGGGAGGAAGTCAGGTCTTGAAAATCAAACTGTTATCCTTTACAAATACGCTGATTACCGCTGCAGTTGCTGCTTACCAGGCAAATGATTATGCAAAGGCAGCCGATTATTTCGAGAAAAAACTTTCGATCGATAAAACTCCATTATTCAAAACGGATGCTTCAATCGATACAGCAATCTATTACAATACCGGGCTTGCTGCAATGAATGCCAAACAGTACGCCAAGGCTATTAAATATTTCACAGAATGTACTAAATACGGA
>CAIPJU010000672.1 GCA_903865465.1 uncultured Bacteroidota bacterium | reverse complement strand
GTCACAGCTCATCAGCAGGATTACTCCAGTAAAAGCAATACGATACAATTGATTTCAGTATTCCTTAGTTAATTCTTTATTCCAAAACAAAATCTGTTACCTTTCTGTTACTTAAGGTTAAGCCAAACCAAAAGATGGAGAGATTCCCAGAATTACTGAAAAATGCAATAGAAAAAGGCGTTCCGGGCAGCGATGTTCAGTGGCAGATGGCTTCATCGGACAGGATGGTGAAGAATTTCCCTCATGAACCCGGACCAGATGCAAGGCCGGCTGCAGTTATGATACTTCTCTTTCCATTTAAAGGCTCAGTTCATACCGTTTTCATGCAACGGCATGATTACAAAGGAGTACATGGAGGACAAATCTCTTTCCCCGGAGGAAAATGGGAACCTGGGGATGATAGCTTAATTTCCACTGCCCTGCGCGAAACATACGAAGAAACCGGTGCCGGCATCTCACTTATAAAAGTCATTGGTACCCTCACTCCTCTTTTCATTCCTGTAAGCAATATGAGTGTTACTCCGGTGGTGGGGTGGGCTAAAGAGAAACCTCATTTCTGTCATCAGCCCGAAGAGGTTCTTTTCCTGTTCGATGCAGTACTTCAGAAGTTTCTCGACCGGTCAATAATAAAAAACAGGATGATGCTGGTCAGAGGTGAGAAGATCAATGTTAAGCACTTTGATTACGACGGTAATGTGATTTGGGGTGCTACAGCAATGATGTTGAATGAGTTGCTGCTGCTAATGCAGAGGGAAGGTATTACCTGTTAGAAATCCTTTTACTTCTTTTTCACGACAGGAATTTCATTCTTGTACATCTCATACCTGTAGAGGACCCTCGATACAAAGTCAACCGATTCTTTACCTTTGAAATAGCCGTTCTTTACAACGGAATCGTTATAATATTGAGGTTCCGACTTCTTTAAAAGCCAGAAAGCAACATTCCCGTCCCATTTGTGCGGATCCATTCCGTTTTTTTCAGCCAGTTTCATTGCATCCAGTATATGACCCGGGCCAGCATTATAAGCTCCGAGAATGAAATGGAGCCGCTCGTTCTTGTCACTTATTTTAGGATCAAAAATAGAATGGAGCCAGTTAATATATTTTATTCCGGCCAGAAGGTTATTTTCGGGTGACTGGGTAATGTCAATTCCGAAATTCCGCCCTGTAATAGGCATTATCTGCATAAGTCCATACGCTCCTGCAACTGAGATTACATCAGCCTGAAATCTCGATTCCTGGAATATCAGAGATGCCAGAAGGCGCCAGTCCCATTGGATAAGAGCGCTATACTTCCTGATCATATCGTCATATGGAGAAACCTTTCCGGAGCTGATAGCATAATATTCACCGTCGAGCAGGCTTCCAGGCCGTAAATTCTTAAAATATTTTGTATAAAGATTTGAGTACGACTGGGTCATTTTGTAGGCAGCAATCCAGTGATTGAGTTCAGTCATCAGAGCATCGGAATGATTTTTTCTGATTCCCCACGAAACGCCTGCAGGCTGACCGATTCCCGTACTGACATCAATCCGTGAATAGTATGATGAATTTACTATTGCGAGGTTTTCCTCACAGACAGTAAAGTCGATCTCACCTTCAGCCACATTCTGAATAAGCTTCTCCGGTTCATATGGCACCTCAACTATCCTTACAGTATCTCCAATTTCCCTTTCAAAGGCATGAAGACGCTCTATAACGGATGATCCTTTCTGAACATAAATTGTCTTTCCCTTCAGCTCTTCTTCCTTTATAATGAATGGGACAGAATTCTCTCCCTGCCCGGCCGTTTTCCTTAGCGGAGGTTTCCTCTGTACCAGTGCCATACGGGTTTCTTCAACCGCTTGCGTGAATTGAATACCACCTGATTCGGGAGAAGCGGAATTCAGACCCATCGTAACAAGATCAGCCTCGCCATTTCTCAGCATATCAGATGCATGTTCAGGACTATTATCATTCACTATCTCAACGTCAATGCCGATATGGTCAGCGAAAGATTTGAGCATTTCATAGTTAAATCCCATTGGTTCACCCTTGTATAGAAAATAGTCCGTTGAATTTAAAGCAGTAACTGCAATAAGTTTTCCTCTCTTCCTGATGGAATCGAGGTCATATGAAACAGAATTTTTCTCAGGGGTTTTTATGGCTCTGTGATTATCCGTGCAGGAGATCAGCAGGGCAGCCATTGTAAAGAACAAAATTGCTAACTTCTTTATCAAAGTTATTGTTTTAGTTAAACATCACTTAATAAAAGCGCAACAAAGATACAACAATTTTTCTAATCGTAAAATGTCCAGGACAATCCGTATCTCAACATTCTGATATTCATAGGATACGATGGAACCATAGCGTAATCATAACCCATCATTCCCGAATTGACATGGTCGAATTCAATAAGCAAACGGGTACGCTTTATTTTTAGATTCAGGAATGGATTCAGATAAGCATAATTCCCGGCTGTAGTATTCTCCTGCCTGTAAAACCTTCCTGTTGCAGGCATATATGAATAGGGATGGTAGGGGGTATTATAGGTGACATCGACTCCCAGCTGCATATATAGCTTGCCGCCGGTAGAACGGAATCTGAAAAGATGTTCGAAAAAACCTGCCGATTTTACAGTTGCAAGAGGCAAATCGAGGACCCGTGAATTACTGCTTTTTTGAACTATCACCTCATTCATCAAGTGAAATTTCCAGGCCCTTAGCTCTTTTTTCACATAAATGGCAGCAACGGAGAGTCCTGCACCATACTGCGATGGCATTGCAGTTGAATCGAAATCGGTGTAATTCTTAATTATTGCATAATTGAACTTAGCCTCAAATTTTCTTCCAGGGTATGAGAAACCTGTTCCTACATTAATCCTGAACTCCTTGCTGAGATTATTATTCCATTCAAAATTATTACTCCCCCAGTGCTGAAACCAGTACGATGGCTGCTGATTCACAACTGAACCAGTAATCATCCATGAAGATTTACCTTTTTTCCAGTCAAATGACTTGTCTATTTCGCCATTGAGGTCGAAATCACCGGCCCGGTAACCAGTCAGATATAACTCCCCCGATGCAGCCCAACGGAATTTTTCACCAATACTATTATAGAGCTTCCCTAAAAGGACATTATTCCCTTTATTCCAGCCCGATGCGTAACCCGGAGTCAGAAAAATTACAGGAATGATATTGTAGTATCTGATAATCTCATTCCTGATCCCAATGCCTCCTCCAAGACTGAATTTACGTGTCTCATCGGTTGTAAAATCGAATCTCAGTGTATTCTTAATGGTTCGGGCATAAATAGAATCGTTGGTGAAATTCCTGGTAACGAGTATTTTATCATAGAAACCCGAAGCAGGATACTCATCTTTATAACGCCTTGCATTATAATCAAATATGAAAATATGTGAGAATGTTCCGCTTAAACCAAGAAATCCCTGCTTTTTATGCTGGGTAGTATCGGCCTTTGCCGCTTTGTGCACTCCTATCGTATAACGTTGAACAAGAAGAATGTTGCGGTTCTTAAAGGAGCTGTTAGCCAGATTGAGTTTGCCAAGGTTAGTCTTGACATCACGTGTATTTAACTGGCTTAGCTCGGCAGGATCAGTAATTCCGCCATTCTCCCACGATTTAATATTATTAAGACCAGCTGAAAAATAGAGTTTGTATTTTGTTCCGGTATAGGAGGTGTAGAATGTAAAAGTCTTATCCTCTGCTCTTTGATAATTATACTGACCCAGGCTATAAACAATATCATAGATCAGGCCGAAATTCAGGAACCTGTTCACATTCTGAGAATGTCTCACCCTGAAAGCCTGCTCTGAAGTTGCCTGAGGACCGGCAAATGTCCAGTCGAGCTCGGTATAAGGCTCCTGGGTATTCATAAATACCGCATTTTCGGGAAGGTGCAGGTATGGGTAATAGTAGTCTGCAAGGAAGCGGTCGGGATCAGTGACCCTGTCAAAAAAGCTGATCTGATAAAGTGGGAGACCGTAGTTACCAAGGGAGGCATTTACAGGCGAGAACCTGTCGGATATTCTTGACCTGTGGAAAAGGGAAAAAGCAGTATCTATTGGGATAATTTTTTCCTCAGAATAATCGCGTGACAGATTCCATTGCTTAAGTATCCTTGGTTTCACAAGGGTATCCTTAACCTGGGCATACAGGCCTGATGGCAGCAGGAAAAGCACAATTATCGTAATGTATCTTTTCATAGCCTGCAAATATAGATATAAAACAGATTTCTGAACAAGATAAGAGCTCAATCTATTCAGGGGCTGCAACTAATCTATATTTTCATCAAGGTAGGCATTGCTTTCTCTCAGAACAGGTTCGTCATTATCGCCTGTTGAAAGGGTGAATTTCGATAACTTACTGTCGGAAGAGGTACCGGAAGCACCTATGGAAAGGTTGCGCCTTACATAAGCTGGCACGTCTTCAAAAGTGTCGATGTTCTCCTTCATGGTTTTGTTCGATAATCCCTCTTTTTTCAATATATTCTGCATGTGCTTTACCTTTCTGAGCGTAGCCTCCTGCTTTTCGTGTGATGGCTCTTCTGTCTTATGCGGCTGTCGCATGTTGAACATATCATTATAATCATTATTGCGTTCCAGACTAAAATCAATTATTCCCTGCCCCTCTTCCTCGAGGTCAGTGATAATTGGCTTCTTATTTTTATCGTGAATAACGAAATGATCGCCTGCTAATTCAGGTACATTCCTGCCGGGTATTGATGAAGGTGAAGTAAGCAATTCTACCTTGCTTGGCTGCTTCGGTTTATAAGGCTGGAATATGCTGTTAGCTTCAAAGCCGGTAGCTATTACGGTGACACTTATCTCTTCAATGAGATTGTCATCCTTAGATAAGCCCCTTATAATCAGTGCATCTTCAGAAGCTGAGTCGTACATATAGTCAGTTATTTCTCCAAGCTCATCCATTGTTAATTCATGTTCACCTGTGCCTGATGAAATATTTATCAGGATGCTTTTAGCTCCAGTGATGTCGTTGGAATTAAGAAGAGGAGAACCCAAGGCATTCTCAATTGCCCTTATTGCCCTGTTCTCGCCGGAGGCTTTTCCCATGCCCATGAAGGCCACCCCCGAATTCCTCATTACGGTTTCCACGTCGGCAAAATCAACGTTGATATAACCAGTAATTGTTATTATCTCTGCAATGCCCTTTACAGCTGTGGTAAGAATGTCATCAGCTTTTGCAAAAGCAGTTGAGACAGGCTGATTGCCATAAATCTCCCTTAGCTTTTCATTATTGATAACAAGAAGGGAGTCAACCGAATCCTTAAGTTCAGTTACTCCGTCAATTGCCTGGCGGATTCGTACTTTCCCTTCCGATTTAAAGGGGATAGTCACAACGGCAATTGTGAGGAGTCCTGCATCCTTACAGGCTTTTGCAATAACAGGAGTTGCTCCTGTTCCTGTTCCTCCCCCCATGCCTGTTGTGATAAAGACCATTCTCGTATTACCCGATAATGAATCCATTACATCATCAATATTCTCCAGTGCGGCCTGACGTCCGACTTCAGGCTTGCTCCCGGCGCCTCTTCCTTCTGTCAACGACTCACCTATCTGTACCTTGACTGGAACCGGGCTTTTTATCAATGCCTGATGGTCGGTGTTACAGACTACAAAATTGACGTCACGGATTCCTTTTTCATACATGTGATTAACAGCATTATTCCCGCCGCCACCTATTCCCAGAACTTTTATAATTGAAGATCTTTCAACAGGAAGGTCAAAGTTCATTATATCGTCCGACATAGCGCTTATATTTGATTTATTATTACCTACTTATCTTTATTGCTCTAAATAAAAACTACTTAATTGTCTGGTCGTCGACCTCAAACATTTTTGAAAGGATAGTTTTTATCTTATCGGCCAGGGAGACTCTTTCTTCTTCAAAAACAGGAGTTCCGACACTCTCTTCTTCCTCTTCATCGCTTATTGCCTCTGCTGCAACAGGTTCGGGTTTCAATTCCTGACGTGGTGGCGGTGCCACCGCTCGTGCTTTCGCCAAATCTTCAGCTGTGCCGGCATTGAACGATTTCTTGTAAGTTTCGAGGAAATCAAATCCACGCATTATAAGTCCTACACTGGTGGCATACATCGGCTGGTTAATCTCATTCTTAGCTGAACCAGCCAGATGCTTATTGGGAAGACCAATCCGAACATCCATAGCTGTTTTAAACTTCATGAGCTGGGGAAGGTGTCTTAACATAGCGCCTCCTCCGGTAATAACGACTCCTGCTGCCAGCTTGTCAGCATATCCCGATACCTGGATTTCGAAGTTGATAGCATCGATGATCTCCTCCATTCTCGACTGGATGATGTATGCAAGGCTTTTAAAAGAGATTTCCTTGGGTTCCCTTCCGCTGATCCCTGGTATTGAAACCACCTTGTCATCGGGGGCCATGTCGCCAAGTGCAGAACCATACTGGATCTTAAGCTGCTCAGCATGGCGCTGAAGGATTGCGCATCCCTCCTTGATGTCTTTAGTAATCACATTACCACCGAAAGGTATCACCGATGTATGACGAATTATGTTATCGTAATAAACTGCAACATCGGTTGTTCCCCCTCCGATATCGACAAGGACTACACCAGCCTCTTTTTCATCCTCAGTAAGCACTGCATCTGATGATGCCAGAGGTTCAAGGATCAGATCCTTAACAGTCAGGTTTGCCTTTCTGATACATTTTTCGATGTTCTTGGCAGCAGCCACCTGTCCGATAACTATATGGAAATTTGCCTCCAGCCTGCGTCCGCACATGCCGATGGGACTCTTTACACCTGTTTCGTTGTCGACAATGAAATTCTGGGGAATGACATGAATTATCTCTTCGCCAATATCAATATGTATCTTATGCATGTCCTCCATGAGCTTGAATACCTCCTCTTTCTGGATTTCATCCTCGTAGTTTTCGCGAGTTATATATCCGCGGTTCTTCATACTCTTGATGTGCTGACCGGCAATACCAACAAAGACTTCGGTGAAGTAAATGCCCGATCTCTTCTGCACATCTTCAACGGTTGTCTGAATAGCGCTTACTGTCTCCTCAATATTGAGTACCACACCTCTTTTGACGCCTTTTGACAGAGCCTTGCTAAGTCCGAGAATTTCAATTTTTCCATTCTCGTTTTTCTTACCGACAATTGCCACAATCTTTGTGGTACCAATGTCGATAGCTGCGATGTACTGTTCCTTTTTGCTCATACTTTGTGCTTATTTCTGGTTATCTTTTCTTACAAACTATCTGGTCTTTGAATTCTAGGTTTATAACAGAATATTTATTCCATCCTACCGAAGGAAGAACCTTATCATAAAAAGCCTGGAGATTGCTGAGTTTCCTTTCGAAGTTTTCTGCCGTTCCCAGGTGCACTGTCTGGCTTCCTGTCCGGGGAATCAGATCAATCTCATTATTTCCGTCAATATATAACTGATCAATCTGTGCTGACCAGAAATCGTCCTTGTTTATATATTTTATAATCTTTAACACGTCTTTTAAAACAGTATTTTTCACCGCAGTATCGAGTACACTTACCCCCGAAAGCATCTGCTGTGTAATGGTAACATTACCTTCAATAATGTGAAGTCGGGGGGTATAAAGATTTCTCTTTCTGAATATGTATCCATCGCCATCGATGAAGAAATCACCTCCTCCTTCGGGCATAATTCTCAATACCGGATTCCTCTGATCAGCATAGATATGGATTAGTCCGTCAATTGAGGAATAAACCTCTGCTGTTTTTAATTCCCTTAGTTCTGTAATCCTCCCTTCAATGGCAGAGATTGAAATATCCTTAATAGGTTTGCCTAAAATCCTTCCCGAATTTGCCAATGCCAGATTCAGAAGTTGCTTTCTTGTGACAAAATGATACTCTGAGGAATCCCTGATATCAACCGAAATGCCCCTGCATATCCTGGTATTTGAAGAGCCTACAAGAAGAATCGGGATCGCTGCAATGTAGAGCAAAGTAATAATAAGTAATATTTTCAGGACCCTTTTCATATTAACCTCTGAGCTCCATAAGCTTTTGTTCTATCGGACCGGCAAGTGAATCGATATCGCCTGCACCGATAGTTACAAGAACATCAAGTTTTGAAATATCGAGTTTGCCTGGGATGTCAGATTTCTCAAGCATCCTTTTGTTTTGTGACTTCATATTATTGAAAATCAACTGTGAAGTAACTCCTTCCATTGGTTTCTCCCTTGCCGGATAGATTGGAAGCAATATCACTTCGTCGAGTTCATCAAGAATTTCTGCAAAACCTTCTGCATGGTCAGCAGTCCGCGAAAACAGGTGCGGCTGGAAAATGCCTGTTATTCTCCTTCCCCTGAAATATTCTCTCACTGAAGTAATGCAGGCTCTTATCTCATCAGGATGATGGGCATAATCATCAATATAAGCCAGCCCTGGAATATTCACCCTGATATCAAACCTTCTCCTTACACCCTGGAAAAGCATCACCCCCTTCCTTATCTCATCCTCAGTGACGCCGCATTTTATTGCCAGTGCAATAGCAGCGGTAAAATTCTCAATATTGATTATACCAGGGAACGGAAAATGGAGATCTTCAATTACAAATGATGGGGTTTTCAGATCGAACCTGTAGTAATCCTTCAGATGCTCAATATTATATGACCTGTAATCGGCACCTTCACTTAATCCATATGTAAAAAACGAGACTCCGTCAGGCACGATAATTTCGTTTTTAATCCTGTTGTTGACTACCAGCAAACCACCTGGACGAATTTTGGCAACGAATTCATTATAAGCCTTAACCATATTTTCCCTGTCACCATAAATATCGAGATGATCGGCATCGAGTGCAGTAACAATAGCCATTAGTGGTGAAAGGCGATGGAAAGAACGGTCAAACTCATCTGCCTCCATAACGGTATAAGGGCTCTCACCAATCAGGAGGTTTGAATCATAGTTTTTTGATATACCTCCAAGGAAAGCAGAACAATCAACAGATGACATTTTAAGCAGATGGGCCAGCATTGTTGAAACTGTGGTTTTTCCATGTGTTCCTGCCACAGCAAGGGTATCGGTATTGAGCGAAATTTCACCAAGGATCTCAGACCGCTTGTAAAGCTGGTAGCCATTCATCCTGAAGTGAGCAAGGATCTTATTCTCTGAAGGTATTGCAGGTGTGTAAACTATAATAACTTTCCCCTTTTCCGATATATTCCTGAAAAGTTCAGGAAGGATTTCAACTTCATCTATATAGTTTATACTACATCCTGAATCAGTAAGCGAGAGGGTAATTCTGCTTTCAGCCCTGTCATATCCTGCTACCGAAAAACCTCCTTTAGTAAAATAGAGAGCCAGGGCGCTCATCCCGATACCGCCAATTCCAACAAAATAGATCCCTTCTGTATTTTTGAAATCAATCATTTTCCTGCAAGCTTTAAAACTTCAATTGCAATTTTTTTATCTGCATCCCTCTCAGCCATATTGCTGATGTTTTCGGAAAGGGTTTCCCTCATCTCCCTGTCGGCAATAAGCTTTATCGATTCCTTAACAAGTACGCTGCCTGCCTGTGAATCGGGTATCAGCAACGCTGCTTCTTTCTCACTCAGGGCGAGGGCATTTCTTGTCTGGTGATCCTCTGCAACATTCGGTGAAGGAATGAGAATTGCAGGTTTCCCAACAAGGCAGAGCTCTGAAATAGTTCCTGCGCCTGCCCTTGAAACAATAATATCTGCAGCCGCATAGGCATAATCCATCCTGTTTATAAAATCATGAACCGATATATTATCGCATACTGAGC
Source organism: uncultured Bacteroidota bacterium (assembly GCA_903865465.1). Classification (GTDB taxonomy): domain Bacteria; phylum Bacteroidota; class Bacteroidia; order Bacteroidales; family VadinHA17; genus LD21. Next base: position 6,957 of record CAIPJU010000672.1, on the reverse strand, counting down.
AGGATGCAAGGGCTTTAATACCTTCAAAATAATGCTTCCCTGTTTGCCATAACCATTGACAATCAGAATCTCTGAGCATAGAGAAATTATCAGACAGGCTCTTATTAATACTCCCGGCACCAAGAGAACCACCGAGTACAAGTATTACCGGGAATCTACTTTGAAATTTAAAATATTTAAGCGCATCTTCCCTGATATCGGTAAGGTTATCAAAATTCTGCCTCACAGGATTTCCTGTTTTTAGAATTTTTGAGGCGGGGAAATATTTTTCCATTCCGTCGTAAGCAACGCAGATTACCGATGCCCTTTTGGCAAGAAGCTTATTGGTTACACCGGCATAGCTGTTCTGTTCCTGGATCAATGTCGGAATCTTCATCCTGCCTGCCTGTCGAAGAACCGGACCGCTGGCATAACCGCCTACACCCACTACAACATCGGGTTTGAATTCCCTGATTACCCTTTTAGCAATTGCAAGACTTTTCAAGAGTCTGAACATAACCTTTATATTCTTAAGGGTCAGGCTTCTGTGAATACCAGTAACTGGCAGGCCGATAATCCGGTATCCCGCAGCAGGTATCTTCTCCATCTCCATTCTGCCTTCGGCACCTACAAAAAGGATCTCAGTAGCCGGTTCCATTGCTTTAAGTGCGTTTGCAATAGAAATTGCCGGGAATATATGACCTCCCGTTCCTCCGCCGCTTATTATAATCCGTTTACTGTTTTGCAGGCTCATAAATTTTTTCTCCTTCATCAGTTACTTCATCTGCCGATAACTCCTCATTTTTTACTCTTGCATTTACAACACGACTTACACTGAGGATAGCACCGAATGAAAAGCTCATTACTATGACCGATGTTCTTCCCCAACTTACCATGGGCAGGGTTTGTCCTGTAACGGGGAACATCCCCACAGCGACCAGCATATTAACCATAGCCTGTATAACGATCATTACGCAAAGCCCCATCACAAGGAATGCCGGAAATGCCGTCTCGCATTTCCGGGCAATCGTTATTCCCCTGAAAAGCAGTATCATATAGGCGAGTATTAAGGGTATGGCACCAAATAGCAATCCGTATTCCTCTATTATTATTGCAAAAATGAAGTCGGAATTTGATTGAGGAAGCATATTCCTTTGGGTGCTCTTGCCGGGCATTTTCCCAAAAAGACCTCCTGTCGATATTGCAATCTTTGCCTGATTAGACTGATAATCGCCATCAGGATCTTCCTTCCCCGAGAAATAATTCTCGATCCTGTTTTTCCACACCTGCACCCTGTTCGACTTGGTTACAAAGGTTAGCAGAACAGCAATCAGCACAATACCAACAACAGCAACCCCTACAAAAGTAAGCAGGAATTTAAGTGGTATTCGGCCTATAAACATAATAATCAAACATATACCAAAGACCATAACGGCTGTTGAGAGGTTCTCCGGCATTATAAGTGCACAGATGAGAGAGGTTGGAAACAGAAAATACTTTATCACCACCATGAAATTATCAAGCTGATCCTGATATTTAGCCAGTGACCTTGCGAGATATAAGACCAGCGCCACCTTTGCAATATCTGAAGTCTGTATGCTGATCCCGAAAATATTAAGCCACCGGGTCGCAGAATTAATTCTGGAACCGAAAGCAAAAGTGAGTATCAGCAATCCGACCGACACTAATAGGAACAAGCCCGCCATTGATGAATAAATTCTGTAGGGCAGATAGTGAACCACAACAATTATGGCCAGGCTTATCACCAGCATGATGAACTGCGTCCTGAGGAAATAGGTCGTATTGCCGTCGAACCGTCTGAAAGCGACGCCAACAGAAGAGCTATAGACCGCAAGCAGTGAATAAAACATGAAAAGTGCCACAAGTCCCCAAATAGCCCTGTCGCCTTTAAATGTTTTAGTTAGCCAGCCCTGTTCCATAATGTTGTTTTTATAAATTTCTTACTGCCTGTTTGAACTGCCTGCCCCTGTCTTCATAATTCTTAAAGAGATCGAAGCTTGCACAAGCAGGTGACAATAGCACCGTATCACCTTTCTTTGCGAGATAATAGGACGATCTTACAGCCTCTTCCATCGACGCAGTTTCAACAATAGTGTCAACCTTGTCTTTAAAGGAGTCAATAATCTTCTTGTTGTCCTTACCCAGACAGACAATTGCTTTTACTTTTTTGTCAACAAGCGTGTAAAGCTCAGAATAGTCATTCCCCTTGTCAACACCTCCAACGATCCATACAGTTTTATTTTCCATGCATTCAAGGGCATACCAGGTGGAGTTTACGTTAGTAGCCTTTGAGTCATTTATGAAATTGATACCGCAGACAGTTATTACTGGTTCCAGTCTGTGTTCAACACCCTGGAAATCAGCAAGACTCTCTCTGATGACCTCCTTGCGGATATTCATAACTTTTCCTGCAATGGCTGCTGCCATCGAGTTGTAGGTATTATGGCGGCCTTTCAGCGCCAGTTCATGGATAGTCATAATATTGGTTTTATTGGGGTAATCAATTATCAATTCACTATTATCGATATATGCTGTCATCCCTTCGCTTTTTTCGTCCGAAAAGGGGAGAAGGGTCATTCCATATTCCTTTTTTGCAAGCTCTGACTTAATGATAGGATCGCCATCCCAGTATATAAGGAAATCAGATTTCTGCTGATTTCTGGTTATCCTGAACTTTGAATCAACATAATTCTGTAGCTTATATCCATATCTGTCGAGGTGATCGGGCGTAATATTCAGGAGAACGGCTATATCAGCCCTGAAATCGTACATCCCGTCAAGCTGGAAGCTGCTGAGCTCGATAACATAATAATCAAAATCAGCTGTTGCGACAGCCATGGCAAAACTATTCCCAACATTACCTGTCATTGCAACATTGAATCCGGCCTTCTTTAACATATGGTACAAAAGGTTCGTAACGGTTGTTTTACCATTGCTTCCGGTTATACAGATCTTCTTTCCCCTGGCATACCTGCCTGCAAATTCTATTTCGGATATAACAGGAATCCCTTTTTCGTGAAGCATAACAACCATAGGTGCCTTCTCGGGAATGCCGGGGCTTTTGATAACCTCATCGGCTGAAAGAACAATACTCTCATCATGTTTTCCCTCTTCCCATTTTATTCCATTTTTATCAAGGACCTCCTTATAGTTATCCCTGATAATACCCGAATCGGAGACAAAGACCTCAAATCCCATATTTTTTGCCAGAACCGCCGATCCTGCACCACTCTCCCCTGCACCCAGTATCACAATTTTTTTATTCATCTTCTATCTTGTCTTAAGCGTCACGATACTTATAACTGCCAGAATAATTGCAACTATCCAGAACCTTGTAACTATCTTTGGTTCAGGATATCCCTTTTTCTGAAAATGATGATGCAAAGGAGCCATCAGGAAGATCCTCCTTCCGGTACCATATTTCTTTTTTGTCCTTTTAAACCAACCCACCTGAATAACAACTGACAGGTTTTCGACGAGGAAAATGCCACACAACACCGGTATCAGCAATTCTTTCCTGATGATAATTGCAAAAACAGCTATTATACCTCCCAGTGCCAGGCTTCCGGTGTCACCCATAAATACCTGCGCAGGGAATGAATTATACCATAGGAATCCAATTGTTGCCCCTATCATGGCGCCTGCGAATATTACAAGCTCCTGCGAGTTGGGGATATACATAATATTCAGATAATTGGCATAAATAACGTTACTCGATAAATATGCCAGTATTCCCAGTGCGGTCCCGATTATGGCAGAAACACCCGTCGCCAGTCCGTCAAGTCCGTCTGTAAGGTTAGCCCCATTGGATACTGCTGTAACAATAAAAATCACAATTGTTACAAATGCCAACCAGGTGAAAAACCTCCGAGAACCCGGGCCTATAAAAGAGACCAGCCATGAATAATCAAATTCATTATTCTTCACAAAAGGAATGGTTGTCTTTGTAGACTTTCGCTCCATGGTAATCTCCTGCTGAGCAGAATATGGCGATGAAGGATCGAGAAGTTCAGTTCTTTCACGCGAAGTGAGGTCAGAGACTTTCACCTTTTCCCTGATTATAACATCGTTGCTGAAATAGAGAGTAAGCCCTACTATCATTCCAAGAACTACCTGCCCGATTATTTTCGATCTCCCGGCAAGTCCCTCCTTATTCTTTTTGAATATCTTAATATAGTCGTCGACAAATCCAATAAACCCAAGCCACACGGTTGTCAGAAGCATAAGAAGTACATAAACATTGTTGAGCTTAGCGAACAGCAATGTTGGAATAACGATTGAAGCAAGTATTATCAGACCTCCCATTGAAGGAGTACCCTTTTTCTGGTACTGGCCTTCGAGACCAAGGTCCCTTACTACCTCTCCTACCTGCCTTTTCTGAAGATATTGGATTATCCTTTTGCCAATTAACATTGAAATAATCAACGACGTAATAACTGACATTGCCGACCTGAATGAGATATAGGAGAATAGCCCGGCCCCGGGGATATTCAGTTTGTCGAGATATTTAAACAGATAGTACAGCATATTCCTTAAAATTATTTCGCCGACAAGGCTTTCATTAACTCCTCCCTGTCGTCGAAGTGATATTTAATACCTTTTATTTCCTGGTAAGTTTCATGACCTTTCCCTGCAACAAGAATAACATCACCCTTCCCGGCCAGCATAACTGCAGTTCTGATAGCTTCTTTTCTGTCGGCTATCCTGAGTGTCTTCTTCTTAAGTTCAGCTGTTACGCCGGCTTCCATTTCATCGAGAATTCTTTCAGGGTCTTCAGTACGAGGGTTGTCAGACGTTAATATGACTTTACTGCTTCCTTCTGCACAAATAGCGGCCATCACCGGACGCTTGGTTCTGTCCCTGTCGCCTCCTGCCCCAACAACTGTTATCAACTGCACTCCGCCCTCCCTGATTTTATTAATCGTTTCTATAACATTGGTGAGTGCATCGGGTGTATGGGCATAGTCGACAATTCCTGAAACCCCGTTCTCTGATTTAACTGTTTCAAGTCGTCCTGCAACAGGATGGAGATCACTAAGGATAGTGAGAACCTCTTTAACTTCTGCTTCCAGGAGTTCTGCTGCTCCAAAAACTGCAAGGAGATTGGAGGCATTAAAGTCGCCAATGAATCTTGTCCATAGCTCCAAACCCTGGATCTTCAATAGCATGCCCGTGAAATTCTGTTCAATAATAGAGCATCTGAAATCGGCCATTCCTCTTAGTGAGAAGGTATAATGTCTTGCACTGCAATTCTGAAGCATAACCTTCCCGTTTTTGTCATCAGCATTGACCAGAGCAAAGGCATCGGATGAAAGTGAGTCAAAGAAACTTTTCTTGGCAGCAAGGTATTTATCAAATGTCTTATGATAATCGAGATGATCGTGAGTGAGGTTAGTGAAGATGGCTCCTGTAAATTTAAGCCCTGCAATACGCTGCTGGTGAGCCGAATGTGAACTAACCTCCATAAAAGCATAATCACATCCTTCCTGAACCATCTCAGCCAGAAGGCTGTTAAGCTGAACAGGATCCGGTGTGGTATGAGTTGCCGGTAACTCCCTACCATTTATATAATTGCATACAGTTGAGAATAGTCCGCATTTATATCCAAGCTGAATAAACATGTTATACAGGGAGGAGGCGATTGTCGTTTTGCCATTGGTGCCCGTAACTCCTACAAGTTTAAGTGATGCTGAAGGATTGCCAAAAAAACTGGAAGCTGCCATCCCCAATGCTTTTGCAGAGTCATCAGTTTTCACCCAGACTATTTTCGGGTCGGGCTTTCCCGGCAACACTTCGCATATTATCGCTGAAGCACCAGCTTTTATTGCAGTGCCGATAAATTCATGACCATCATTACTGTATCCCTTTACCGCAACAAAGAGAGACCCTCCTGTAACTTTACGGGAATCAAATTCAATGCTTTCAATTAAAACATCACTGTTGCCCTTTACAGAAACGACATTAATACCATTCAGAATATCATCAAGTTTCATCATATCACATGCTCATCTCAAGTGAAACAACACTTCCTTCGCTATACCTTGCCCCATGTTCGGGCGACTGTCTTAATACTCTGCCTCTGCCACTGAAACGTACCTTCAGCCCTGAGTTCTCGAGCAGGTAAACCGCATCTCTCAGACTCATTCCCCTGACATCGGGAACCAATCCTTCATGTAACTTTACTGCTGCCAGCCTTACTGTATCACCGCTTTCGCGGGTAGCCACCCAATCTTCGTCGGCAGTTCGTTTATAGTTAACATCAAGATTCTTAAGAACTTCATTAATATCCGATCTGTAACCATTGCCGGCTTCGGGTGCCGGGACCACAGGATCGTCATCTTCGGGTTTGTAGTCGCGGAAGAAGGTAGTGGAATAGACTTTGTCGGAGATCTCCTTGAAGACTGTACCAGCCACCAAATTTCCGGTATAGACCCCGTTCGAAGGGGAGTTAACAACCACAATAGCTGAATATTTAGGATTATCAGCAGGGAAATACCCTGCAAAGGAAGCCTGATAAGAGACAGCTTCACCCTGTTTATACCCTTGTTTTCCCCTGGCAATCTGGGCCGTACCTGTTTTTCCTGCTATTTTATAATTACTGTTTTTAAGGTTGGTGGCAGTGCCATGTTCAACAACACCCTCCATCATTTTCTGCGCCTTGCGGATAGTCGACCTTGACGCTATCGAATTAATGATTACAGAAGGGTCGAAACTTCTAATCTCGTAGCCGTTATGGAGAATTGCTGAAACGAACCTGGGCTTCATCATCCTTCCATTGTTGGCAACTGCATTATAGAAGGTAAGAATCTGCAGGGGAGTCAGCTGAACTTCGTAGCCGTGCGACATCATCGGTAGAGAAAGTCCGGACCACATTTTGTCACCGGGATATCGGATAAGAGGTTCCCCTTCACCCTGGATCTGAAGTCCCAGTTTTTGATTGAGCTTCATGGCATACAG
>CAIPJU010000671.1 GCA_903865465.1 uncultured Bacteroidota bacterium | reverse complement strand
GAATCGTTCCGCAGAATGACACCGTCGTCGGCAATATAAAACAGAAATGCCCTGAACATACCCTCTTTAACCGACATTTCAGAAAAGTCCCTGTCGGTTTTCATCAATATGCCTGAGACACTTTGGCTTGAATTTTTTGCGCAACTTAAAATTACGATAGAATTAATTATGAAAACAAAAAGCATTATATTAACCCCGTTCTTTTTTTTCATGGTACTGCAATTTAGTTTAACATTATATCCTGTTTTATGACAAAACTATATCAAAAGCTGATTAAATCTTGTCCGTCGGAAGCTGAAATCAAGAAAGGCCTTAAGAAGGCAACTTTGCTTTCTGATAAGATGCCTGACAAGCATCTGCTTATGAATATTTTAAATTCAATAGACCTTACCAGCCTCAATACTACCGATAACAAAAGCCAGATCCTGCACCTTACGGGTAAAGTAAACAGTTTCTCAGGCCGCTTTACAAATATACCAAATGTTGCGGCAATTTGTGTCTACCCTAATTTTGTCTCAGTTGTCAAGGAGAAGCTGACCACCAGGAATGTAAAAATTGCCTCTGTGGCAGGAGCATTTCCTTCATCACAAACCTTCCGCAGCATTAAGGTCAATGAATGCAAACTGGCAATGGAAGCGGGAGCTGATGAAATCGATATAGTAATTCCTGTTGGTGCCTTTCTGGGCAATGATTTCGCAATGGTAGCAGAAGAGATCAGGGAGATTAAGGAAGCTATGGGTGATAAACAATTAAAGGTAATTGTAGAATCGGGCCTTCTGAATGATTATGAGCTTATCTTCAAAGCATCTATGATAGCCATGGATGCAGGTGCCGATTTTATTAAGACATCAACAGGCAAAACTGTTGTTTCTGCAAGCCCTGAAGCTGCTTTTGTAATGTGCAGGGCCATTTCCAATTTTTATTCAGAAACCGGCATCAGGGTTGGTTTCAAGGCTGCAGGCGGAATTACAACTACTGAAGATGCCATCACCTATTATAACATTGTCGGTCACTGCCTGGGCGAAGAGTGGCAGACTAATTCATTTTTCAGGATAGGAGCCAGCAAACTTGCAAACAACGTACTTAAGGAGATATCGGGAGGATGTGTGGAGCATTTCTGATTACCCGAATACTGATTCTTATCCAAACTTTTGTTTTTATCATTACTTTTGCGGTCAGAACACACAAATTTGATGATAATACTGAATTCAGAGTTTCAAAAAGATACTGTCAGGGGCAGGAATCCGTTCTATACCGGAACGCTCCGCGTAAAGAATCTTTCAGATTCATCATTGTCAGCTCATGCCCGCGACACCGCAGCCAGAAAATCAACCCAATCAAATAATCAGGTAATTGCAAACCATGTTGCAATAAAAGATGAGGTAATTGCAATTAATGATTCTACATCCTTATGTGAAAGGAACAGCATAGCCGATATTTCCTTTTACTTCCCCGGGAATAATCTTATCCTGAATGGAACCCTTGATCCGCTGAACAGGTTCCCCTTCATTTTTACTCATAAGAATGAAGTCATTGAAACTGGCAGGAAAGAAATACTGATAAAGCATCTGAAACCGGGAACTGAAATACCGGAAAAGAATATGCAGGGTGACTGGATAATAATGATAATTATATTGGGGCTGATACTTTTTTCGATTGTAAGAGCGACGTCAAAAAGTATACTTCCCGAATTAGGAAGGTTTTTTATTTTCCGGGGTATGAATGACCCTGCCAAAAGAAAGACTGCTGTTTTGCTAAAATGGCAGTCAATACTTCTTAATCTGATCTCATTTATATTTATCAGCCTTTTTACGTTTTATTCAGCTTCATATTACCAAATGCTTCCCACAGGTATAAATAGTCTTTTAATATGGCTTATCCTATTTTTTATATTACTTGTGGTTGCTTTCATCCGTTACATTTTATGTAAGGCTACCGGACGAATAAGTGGGGAAAAAAGGGTATTCGGAGATTATATTTTCGGAATAAACCAGTCATACAGATTTTCGGGTATTTTTCTTCTCATTTTGTTGCTGCTAATGCGCTATACTATCTTTTTCCCCATCGGGGGAGGCATTATTGCAGGGGGAATTATTTTTTCATTGTTGTATCTGGTGAGGATTACGAGGCTATTAGTAATTTTTCTAAATAGTAGTATTTCAATTTTCTATTTCATTTTATACCTTTGTGCGCTTGAAATTCTGCCTGTTTTGATCCTGGCAAAGTACATTACAGGCATAGCTTAATTTGGCGAGTGTTACTATAAGGGTTAAATTAAAACTGTAAAGAGTTGAAGATAAGGAAGATTTTAGTATCCCAGCCAGAACCGTCAAATCCGAAATCTCCGTATTTCGAACTGGCGAGAAAATACAACCTGAAAATTGATTTTAAACCTTTTGTACAGGTTGAGGGTGTTTCAGTGAAAGATTTTCGCCAGCAAAAAATCAATATTCTTGATTTTACGGCTGTGATCTTTACAAGCAAGACTGGTATAGATCATTTTTTCAGGATATGCAATGAGCTTAGAGTTGTGGTTCCTGATACGATGAAGTATTTCTGCATCACTGAAAATGTTGCATTTTACCTTCAGAAGTATATTGTTTACAGGAAGAGAAAGATCTTTCACGGTAAAGCTAAATTCCAGGATCTCATCGATATCATATCCAAGCACAGGGAGGACACTTTCTTCGTTCCCCTGTCGGAACCTCATAATGTCGAGATTCCCGATCTCCTCGATAGGAATACCATAAAACATACTATAGGTACCCTTTACAAGACTATCAGCACCAATTTTTCCAGTTTAAAAGACTTTGATTACGACATTCTTGTGTTTTACAGCCCTTCCGGAATCAAATCGCTGAAAGAGAATTTCCCCGATTTTGTTCAGGGAGAGGTGAAAATTGCAGCTTTCGGCCCCACAACCGCCTATGCAGTGGTCAGCGAAGGACTCAGGCTCGATATCGATGCCCCGAATGCAAAAGCTCCTTCCATGACCATGGCTCTCGATGATTTCCTTAAGGAACACAATAAAAATTTAAAATAACTTATTCAATATAATGGCTTAGCTAAAATCCCGGTATCATATTGCCGGGATTTCAGTATATGCCTTAAGCCAATGAGCATCAGGGGAGAGACATTCAGCAAGAAGGAAAGACTCTGCAGTACAAAAGCAATAACAGAACTGTTCGGGAATGGCAATATATTCTATTCACCTCTTTTTAAAGTTGTGTGGAAAAAAGTACCCTCTGAGCTTCCCTCCCCGGCACAGGTGATGTTCAGTGTTTCCAAAAAAGGATTCCGGCGGGCAGTTACACGGAACCTGATTAAAAGAAGAATGAGGGAAGCTTACCGCAGAAACAAGGAACTGCTTTACGACTTCCTTCAGGAAGAGGATATTAAGATTGTTTTTGCGATAATTGTCAGGGGAAATAATGTACCTGATTATTCGATTATTGAAAAATCAGTAAAAGAGCTGATCTCCCGTCTTATTTCGCAGGTTAAAGAGAAGCAAAAGATATGTTAAAGTTATTTTAATTGTTTATTAATCAAATCTATTACTGGTTTTTATTTTTAATTTCGCCGTTCTAATAAAGCACTGCAGGTTATGAAAAACAGACGCATTAGTAAAATAATAATTATAGTTTCACTGGTTGCCGTTGTTGGTATCAGTTCAGGCTTTCTTTTAAACCAGGAGACACGTGATTTCAGGATCGCAAAAAACCTCGATATCTTTTTCTCTCTTTTCAGGGAACTGAATACTTTTTATGTCGATGATATCGATCCCGATAAACTGGTTAAGTCAGGGATTGATAATATGCTTAAGACACTTGACCCTTATACCGTCTATTATCCTGAATCGGAAGCAGGTGAATTTACTTTCATGACTACCGGAAAATATGGCGGAATTGGTTCCCTGATACGGAGTAATGGTGAATATGTTGTGATAAGCGAAGTATATAAGGGTTTCCCGGCTGACCTGGCAGGGATAAAAGCCGGCGATATCCTCAAAAAGGTTGATGGCTCTTCACTGAAGGGAATTACTTCAGATAAGGCAAGTGACAAGCTCAAGGGTAATCCCGGAACAGAAATCACGCTTACTGTTGAAAGGAATGGAAAAGAGAGTGACCTCCATCTTAAGAGAGAGAAGATTGCTGTTCCCCCGGTGCCCTATTTCGGAATGATTGATTCCAAAACAGGTTATATCCGTTTTACCAATTTCACCCAGAACTGTATCGAAGATGTAAGAAATGCCCTGGTTAAGCTGAAGGAGAGCAATCCGCAACAGATTATACTCGACCTCAGGGGAAATCCGGGCGGATTGCTCTCTGAAGCAGTTGAAATAGTAAACCTTTTTGAAGGCCCGGGAAGTGAAGTAGTGTCGACCAAGGGAAAAGTTAAACAATCGGATGAAACTTATAAGACCACCAAGGCCGCTGTTGATGAAAATATTCCTCTGGCAATTCTGATAAACAGAAGCTCCGCCTCAGCTTCTGAAATTGTTGCCGGTGCTATACAGGACCTCGACAGGGGTGTCATTGTAGGGCAGCGTTCATATGGAAAAGGCCTTGTTCAGATCGAAAGACCCCTCAGTTATAACACACAGCTGAAGGTCACTATTGCCAAGTATTATATCCCAAGCGGACGTTGTATTCAGGCACGTGATTTTTCACATCCTAATGAAGATGGAAGTGTAGGTCTTATTCCCGACTCTCTGATCTCTGAGTTCAAAACAAAAAATGGCAGGATTGTGAAGGATGGCGGAGGTATTACTCCCGACATAGAAAGCAGCCCTGAAGCTCTTAGTCAAATCTCCGGGGAGCTTTATCTTCGGAATTTCATATTTGACTACGCCACAGAATATTACTGGGCTCATCCCGATATTAAAACACCCGAGCAATTTAGCTTTACCGATAAGGATTATGAGAATTTCAAAGCGTTCCTCATAAAACGTAACTTCAGTTAT
>CAIPJU010000670.1 GCA_903865465.1 uncultured Bacteroidota bacterium | reverse complement strand
CTCTTTGCCCTGACTATGACCCCTGTTTTTTTGGCCCTGACCTGATATTTGCTTTCTAATTCTCCGCTTCCAATGAGTTTGATACCTTTAAGATTCTTCTCAGTGATTAGTGATAAATCTCCTTCAATATTTACCGTCAGACAGGCTTTATCTTTTCCTTCACAATATACAAAACTTTACGATTCCAATCCAGGTTATAGAATCTGTTGTAGTACCGAGATTAGAATCCTGCAATATTACTGTGACATAAGCCAACGGTTTGTTAGATCCATTTTCTGTGACGGTCCCTCTGATTGTCGAAGCTGGCTGCTGACCGTATGAATCAGAAATAAAGAGGAGAACAATTACCATGACTGAAATAAATCGTATCATATGAATATCAATTTGTTTGGAAAGTACGAAGGTCCTCCCATTCCAAATTCTTTACAATACTGATTTATCAGTACAAGTCCCTTACAACAGTCCAAGTTTTGAGGCAAACACAATGGCTTCCATTGAGTTATTGGCTCCCAGCTTTTCCAACATCCGGAGAGGGAGTTTGCTGGTTTAATATTTCAAAATATGTTTTGAAAATATTAGTCTGGTCTGTATTAATCATCTTATTTTATTTCAATTTTCTCACCATAGAATTTTGGCTTTTTATTGAATAACAAATCCAGGAACATTTTTATTCTGGCAAGTTTCTCCCTCGACTTTGTTCTGAATCCATAATAGGAATTTACATCTTTTGCATTGAACCCTATTGCTTCAATGTGTTTGCTCTCTGCAATATAGATAGCTCTTTCATTATGAAACTGTTGTGAAATTATTGTAATGCTGTCCTGACCGAATACATATTTACATCTTACAACTGAATCTAAAGTACGAAATCCGGCATAATCAAGAAATATTTTGGATCCAGGAATTCCTTCTGCCATAAGGTCGTTTTTCATTGTCGTGGGTTCATCATAGTTTTTTTGCCTGTTATCGCCACTTACCAGGATAAAATCTATTTTACCGGCATTATATAACTGAACTGCTGCATCAATCCTGCATTTATAGAATAAATTGCTCTTTCCTCCACGGAGATGTTTTGATGTCCCCAATAAAAGTCCTACCTTATTATGCGGGATTAACTCTGCGGAATCAAAAACTTTTTCTTTACATGCATTATGGACAATAACATTTGGTACAATCAGCACAATTACCAGGACTGTTACCATTAAAATTAAAACTGATAATAACTTTTTTAATTTCTTCATTGCCTTCATTCTTGATTCACAATGGTTAGAGCTATTTGGTATAATGGATTTGTTTCAAGGTCTTTTTTAATAATACAATTTGCAAATGCACGATTAGATTTCATTTATCAATCTTTTTATCTCATGTTCCGGAACCGAAGTTCGTTTTGAAACTTGTTCAATTGTCATACCCTGGTCATAAAATTTACGCACAAATTGTTCCATCGATTCCCCAATCTCAATCAGGTGATTATCCGGATCAAAGAACCTGATGGTTAGTTGTCCCCATGGTTCTTCATGAATCTCATGAATGAATTTGACATTCCTGTTTTTCAAAATCCCGAAATTCTCATATAGATTTTCAGTCTCAAAGTACAGCTCAAACCTTTTATATGATGGATTACTAAGTTTTTCCAATCCCAGTGTCATTGGAATTATATGATTATCCTGAATCTCCCAGATCGAAAATCCTGATTTGAAAATCACATTTTTCCCAAAATCGAGGTCAATAGCCAATCCTAAAAGACCATGATAAAACTCCTTAGAGACATTTATATCTTTAACGAAAATAGCTGTAGAATTATTCCTTAAATTCATCATGGTTATACTTTTCGTCCTATGCCCGGTACTTTGCTTATAAAAATCAACAGCAAAAACCCTTTTTAGCTTATTTTGTTGTAAAACAGGGAATTACATCCTCACTGAAATATGGTTCCTGGCAAGCCCAAAACATATATTTAACCCTGAGAAAGTCCTTCGCAAAAGCATGCAGTAATGGTACAATGTTTTCGCGATCATTAACCACTGTATCAGTACCTGTTTCTCCAATATAATTGCCATCCTGAACTGCAATTCCGAGTGGAACTGTAAACTTACCTTCATGCATTAAAGATATCGCATGATTCAGTTGCCCCCTTTTCCGAATCATCAGATCAGGAGCGCCAAGGCCAACTCCTATCTCCTCTCCGTACTGATAAACAGACCTTAAATAACCCTTATCCTCATAAGGAAGCCATTCACCAGGCATAAAGTTTGCATATTGCATCGATATTGACCGTGGAAAGGCTTTCTTAAGAGCGAGCATATTGATTCTTAAGCTCTCAGAATAACGTTGAGGAGTAAAAGTACTATCAGCATCGCTCTTAATGTCAATGGAACTTTCCTGCAAATTAATCCCTTCCACTTTGCCATCAAATTCTTTTCCGAGTGCCTTCATTAGCAGGCCAAAACGTTGTTGTACACACGGATTCCATCTTTTAGCCACCCAACCCTCCTTTTCTCCCCTTTCATTAATTTGAGCGATTGAACCTCCTGCAAAATCAGAAGTTAAAAGATATTCCGGTAATCCAACTGAATTGGGGTCAAAAGTTGCATCCTGCAACTGAATGAAAAGCTTCTTTCCACGTGATAAAAGGTATTCATAATCTTCCCGGATTATTGAAAAATCATACTCTCCTTTTATCGGTTCGAGCTGCTTCCAGGAATACATTATCTGAGCGCCCGCAAACCTCTGGATTTTTAAAAATGGATGGTCATGAATAAGTTCCCTGTCACGGGCGAAATAGACAAAATGTTTAATACTGTCCGGTTCTAAAGGACAAGAGGCATTCAAATATTTCTTATACGCGTCGATATACCTGTTGGCTGGATTCCCATTTTGCCCATAAAGACAGAATGTTATACAATATCCAAACAATATTAAAGACAGATACTTTTTTACTCTCATTATCATGCGCTTAGGTTGCTTTCAATTTATCCTGCTTACTCATTTGGTCTGGGATCAGGTAAACTTCTTGTTCGGCATTTTAATCGATTTCAGGAATCCGGCCACGTAATCTCCTATTTCAAAGCGATCCCTTATCAGCCTACCCCCAGCTTTGATAAGAGCCCCGATCTTGTAAATAAAACTGTAAAGGCAATTAACTATACTGTTTGTAAGGCGCCTTGTTTATTCTTTTTTGTCTTTATCAATCCATAAATTATAAATCCTATCCCTAAAACGATAAACGGAATACTCAATAGCTGACCCATATCAAATTGCATCTGCTCCTCAAATGGCACCTGCTTTTCCTTAATAAATTCGATAAAGAAGCGGGCAACAAAAATCAAAGTAATTACCACTCCAAAAAAGAATCCATTTTTA
Source organism: uncultured Bacteroidota bacterium (assembly GCA_903865465.1). Taxonomy (GTDB): domain Bacteria; phylum Bacteroidota; class Bacteroidia; order Bacteroidales; family VadinHA17; genus LD21. The sequence continues at coordinate 85 of CAIPJU010000670.1, read as the reverse complement.
AGGTTTTCCCTTCTTGTTTTATAGAGATATAACATCAATCCGAATATCAGTAAATATGAAATAGCCTCATATAGCTGAGCGGGAT
>CAIPJU010000669.1 GCA_903865465.1 uncultured Bacteroidota bacterium | reverse complement strand
GTGGTCGTAGCAAATTGTCATGTCATGGATTTGTACATAGGTTGATTGCCTCGTTATATGGAAGATAAAATCTAAATCATTTAAAATCTACCTCTTAGCCATGATATTTTCAAATCTTTTATTACTTATTGGGTAGTGACATATAACTACATTATTAAGGATTATGCAAAAAGTCCCAAAGGCACTAGGAGTTTGTTGAGCTGATTCGGAATCCTTTATTTCTATCAGATTGGCTTCGATTTTTAGCTTCTTTGCTGTATTGAGAATTGCATTTACATTTTTTACGGAATATGGACATTGAGCTGAACGAATGATTGTCAGTCCCTTAGAATATTTATCGGGGTTTGTTTTTTTAAATTTAGGGTCAGCTGCATTTTGATTAAATTTAAAAACCAGCAATTCAAAGTCAGGTTTTATTTCGTCAACCAAGATGAATCCTTTTTTAAGAAAGATTTCCTTCTTTGCCATGAAAGCTCCTTTTCTGGTAACAACTGCAACTCCATTCATATTTGCGCATTTTGCATCCTTAATGCATTCATCAATTAGTGACGAGGCAAACCCCTTCCCTTTGAATTCATTTTTAAAACCGACAAAAAGACAATGAATAAACATATATCCATTAGCATCAACAGGTCTATGAGCATATTTGCCAGGGATATACTCGAGCATGCCTTGATAACCACCTTTTTTTGAAATGATTGCTTTTATTCTCAACCCTTTAGGATAGAATTCCTTAAACCAGTCTATTTTTTTTCGTAACTCCAAATGCTTTTCGACGTCCTTGTATCCACACACGCCATAGTCAGCAATATTTTCTGGTGTAAGGTCAATTATTTCTATATCAGTCATATTATTGAGGTTAAATTTTAATATCTGAAAAATATACATCAGAGTAAAATTATTTTTTATCATTAATTTATTAGATGTTGTTTGACAATTTATTTGCTGTTTTAAGCTTGAAAACCCAGCTATTAAAAAAAGTAGAATTTGTCCCTGGCCCTTTAGGTAGCGTAGCTTTTAAGTTATGCCAGATGAACAGGATTAAAGGCTTGCTAACGGTCACGATAGTCTGATTTATGTGTCACTGTTGCAAGCCGGTTTGTCATGCAATAATTGTGAAGATGACTGAGTCCCGTTAAATGGCTGAAAACTGTCATGTCAAGACAAATTCGAAAAACGAGATCCACTTGTTATGTTTTGGCAGGCATTTTAACTGTCTTGGTAATGTAATTTGTCCTGAGGCACAAAATTGTCTCGGTAAAGATTTAGATGTTTTTTGCAAATCCTCTGAATGATTTTTGCCTCAATCGTTTAGAAGAATGATGAACTGTAAAAATGTGAGCAGTCTGTGAACTATTCATCTTGTAAATGATACGGTATCCGCCATGAATAATCTCTTTGATTTTTTCCTTACTTCCCATCTTTGGAACCATCTACCAATTCCGGCATTAATCTCAATATACTGAGTTACGATTATTAATCACTCGATTGTAAGAGAGGCTTATTTAATGATATATAAACACCAATAGATTTTAAATCGGTCAGGGATCTCCGAGTCCAGATTATTTTAACCATGTTTTGAGTTCTTTCTTAACCTGATCAGTTGTAAAAACTCTACTTTTCTCAATATCCTTAAGTCCCTCCTCAATCCGGCCAGGAATCGCGAGTTCTTCAACTATCTGTTCAGCTGTAAAGTTCTCAGGTAACCTGTCAATTGTCTGTCTTACTTTGTCTTTTGTTAACATGATCTCGCTATTATGATCGCCAATATACTAAAAAGGGAACCTGGTAGAATTATAGAAATGTTTTTCGTGTTATAACAAATGCTTTGTTTTCAGTCAACTTAAAATTGGAATATGATCCGTACTTTTTGTAAATCACGGTGAAGTAATTTTTTGCAAGCTCTTTTAAAAGCTTTGGTTAGAG
>CAIPJU010000668.1 GCA_903865465.1 uncultured Bacteroidota bacterium | reverse complement strand
TCCCAATCGATTCCATGAATTGCTAAAGGTCTGAAGATCCGTGTTTGCAGGTAATCAAAAACCGTTTGACCTGTTACCTGCTGGACAATGGCTGAAAGCATAAAAGTTGCCGTATTATTGTACTTGAAAACTGTTCCAGGCTTGTGAACCGGTGCGCTTTTCAGGAAGGCATTGATCCAGTCGCCATCGGTTCCCATCACCCAGGGTTCAGGATCCTGGCCAACTGACATGGTTAAAAGATTTTGCACTGTCAACTCTCTCATATAATCGCTGATTGAATCAGGCAGGGAATAAGGGAAAAAGGAAACAACCTTATCAGTTATTTTCAACCTGTTCTCCGAAACAGCCAATCCTACAGCAGTTGCAGTAAATGTTTTGCTGGCTGAAAACATGATATGCTTATAATCCGGCCCATAGGGATTCCACCATCCTTCGGCGATAACTTTACCATGGCGTATAAACATAAAACTATGCAATTCAACCCTGCCTGTATCAATGGCATTGAGAAAATCAATAATCCGTGAAGAAGATACTCCTTCAGCTTCAGGAGTACTTCTTGGTAGTTTAAAAGCATCTTGCCCATAGAGGTTAACTGTCAATCCATCATTAACCAACAGTATCAAAAATGCAACAAAAAGAAGAATTACTTTTTTCATATATTTTTTATTTACAACTCTCTGATCCAAATATTCCTGAAGGTAGTAGGATTGCCATGTTGCTGCAACTGAATGGGCCCGTCACCGTGTTCTTTAATTATATATTGAGGGATACCAGGGAAAACTGTCGGGCCTTGTATAACTACATTATTTTGAACCAGTACTCCGTTATAAATAATCGTTATTCTCGGCGGGGTAAAATAAGTTGCATTGTCTTTAAAACGGGGAGCTGTATAAATGATTTCGTAGGTTTGCCATTCTCCTTCTTTTCTGCTCGGATTTACCAGGGGAGCATATTGCATATAGACAGCGCCTGCCTGACCATTGCGATAGGTACGATTACTGTAGCTGTCAAGAATCTGGACTTCATAATTCCCCTGGATAATTACACCGCTGTTACCTCTGTCCTGACCTGTAACTGTTGCAGGTAAACCGGCAGGAGTTTTCCATTCTATATGCAACTGAAAATCTCTGAAGAGACGTTTTGTTTGCGCAGTGCCTGAAGAACTTATGGGCTGCATGCCCCCATCTTTCAAAATCCATGTAATTGGCTTTTTCCCTCCTGGTCCGCCTGGTCCCCAGGTGATTTCTTCCCACTCATTAAGATCCTTACCATTGAATAAAACTAAAGCATCCGAGGGAGGATCACTATCAATTTTGCCTGGTTCTATCTTGGTAACTTCAGGATCCATAATATGTTTTATTTCAGTGAAAAATATATTCTTCTGCATTGGAGTAAGGGAATCAAAAGAGCTTTGGAATTTCTTTACAATTTCTGCCTGTTTAGCATAGCTGGCCTGCATCTTTTCCAGTTGTGACTTCTGGTCTCCGTTTGGTTTTGTCTTTGTTCCTTCAGGCTGTTGTGCATTACTCAATCCGAAGGAGAATAGCAGCACCATTAAAATAAATAATTGTTTCATAGTAATTAAAGAGTTAAATACAAGTTAAATAAAAAATCAAAAGCTAAATTCCTTTCAAATCCAATAAATGAAATTATTTCTAAATAT
>CAIPJU010000667.1 GCA_903865465.1 uncultured Bacteroidota bacterium | reverse complement strand
CTCCCACAGATCCGTCGTATTGAACCTGCATGGCTCCTTTTTTACCCCTTTTGGTTGTAATAATAACAACACCATTTGCAGCTGCAGAACCATAAATAGCTGTTGAAGAGGCATCTTTCAATACAGTGATGCTCTCAATATCCTGTACCGGAACAGAATTGATATCACCACCCTGCATTCCATCTATAACATATAATGGATCAGGATTTGTAAATGAACCAACACCACGAATAATGATTTTAGCTCCGGCTCCCGGATCACCGCCATTATCAATTACTTGAACACCAGCCATTTTACCCTGAAGGACCTGACGGGCATCTGTAGTTGAGAGCCCCATGATCTCTTTGTCCGAAATCTTTGCGATAGCGCTTGCTACGTTTTTACGTGAAGCAGTTGAATATCCAATCGCAATAACCTCATCGATGCCAACAGTTTCTGCCACCATTTTAACAAGAATATTGCTCATGTTACTGATTGAAACCTCCTGTGCTTTCATCCCAATAAAGGAGAGAACCAAAGTTTTGGCATCAACGGGAACCTGCAAGTTGAAATTTCCATCTGCATCGGTAGAAATTCCAGTGGTTGTGCCTTTAACGATCACAGCAACTCCAGGAAGTGCCACTCCATTTTCATCGGTGACCTTACCTTTTAGCTGCTTTTTTTGTGGTTGTTGAGTAAGCATCGCCTCCATGTCTGCCTTTGAACTTTCTTTGTTTGTGATAACGATCTGTCGTTCAAAGACCTTATAAGTATTGTCAGTGGTTTTAAAAGCCTGGTCAAGAATTTCTTCTACCGTTTCGTTATTTGCATTAATAGTCACTTCCTTGTTCAGGTCGATGATGTTATCATAATAAACAAAGATAAACTCACTGCTGCTTTCGATTTTGTCGAACAGCTGTTTTACAGTGACGCGCTCAAGATCCAGCGTGAATTTGGTAGTTTGTGAATAGCTGGTTTTAGCCGAGGCTGTTGTTAATGAAATAAGTAGTATGAGTGAACATAATTTCATAATCAACAAGAATTTTTTAAAGTTCCGGATATACGGAACCAATAACCCGAATTTTTGCATAGATTTGTGTGGTTTTAATTTGTTTTAAAAATTTCGATTTGAGTTAAAACTTCTGACAGGCTATACTGCAATATGGCCTGTCATTTTTTTTTGTCCGGTTAGTCATTTCATTGGCGTTTCAGTTTAGAAGATTAATACTATTTCTTATCTTTCACAGAGAGGAATATTGAATCCCCAATAATTTCATATTTAAGTGGAGCAGTTGCACATATAATTTTAAAAACATCTTCGTAGTTGTTCTTCAGATCGAGTTTGCCAGTAAGTGTCATATCGTTTATTCTTGGGTCGGTAAAGCTAATTTTTAAATCGTAATATCTTGATATTTTACGTGTTAATACGTGAATGGGTTCTTTATTGCAAAGCATCCAGCCATCTTTCCAGGAAATATATGGCAACACATTTGTTTTTTCGGTAGTGGCCTGATGTGTTTGTTTTTGGTAATTTGCCAGGTCATTGGGTTTCATGATAAGGTTCTTAGTTCCAAATGTGGCCTCAATGCTACCTTCAACCAGAACAACTAAAGTACGGCAATCATCCTTATAGTCCGAAATGTCGAATTTTGTACCCAATACCTTTACTTTAACCTGATCGGTTACCACATAAAATGGTTTTATTGCATCATGTGCTACCTCCAGGTAACCTTCTCCTTCTATAAAGATTTCACGGGTTTTTCCATTAAATGCAACAGGATAGATAGCCCGGCTGCCTGAATTAAGCCAAAGTTTGGTCCCGTCAGCCAGAAGGATATTGGATCTTTTACCTCTTGGAACGACTAACTGGTTCATTTGTAACGCGTCAGTTGTCTGTTGCAGATCTTCAGTTTGATCCTCCTTTTCAGTTTTTGTTTTTAGTTTTCCAGACTGACTATAATTAAATTCAACCTCTTTGTTTGAAAAGCTCTTTTGGGTATGATCTGCCAGAATAAGCTTTATATCGTTACTGGAATCTACATTTACAACTATTCTTTGGTAATCGATTGAACGCCTATTTGATGAGTTAAACCGGATCATTAACCAGCTGGAAAATCCAAGAATAAGAAGAATTCCGGCAGCAGCAGACCATCGTTTTAAGGTGTTGAACCTTTTCTTTTCATTAAAATTTGTATGTTCGATTTTATCCCACAAAACCGAAACTTCTGTTTCCGAGAGCAGTTTCTCATTTCTGACAAGTCCATGTATAAGAAATCTTGAAT
>CAIPJU010000666.1 GCA_903865465.1 uncultured Bacteroidota bacterium | reverse complement strand
TAAAACGAACTACGAAGATAAATATTAAATCCATTAGAAAGAATTTTTTCCTTTTAAAGTTTATCTGTGTACTATTTCTTTGGAATACATTATGTTACAATAAAAATTGTTATGATTATAACGGCTTTTTGAGTTTCACAATACGATCAGCAGGTTTTTAATATGCTTCATTAAAAATGCAGGAAATATACCCATTGCCAATACCGGGTTTAAATAATTCATGTCGGTTTTTAATTTTATTTATATTTGTAACGCAAATGCACAAATTTTTATCGATTAAATATTTAATAAAATGGCTAATAAAGAATTAAACCTGGAACCGGGTGTTATTTTCGGCGACGAAGTAAAATCGCTTTTTGATTATGCAAACAAGCATGATTTTGCAATACCGGCAGTAAACGTTGTTGGTACAAACTCAGTTAATGCCGTTCTTGAGACTGCAAAGGTGGTAAATTCACCTGTAATTGTCCAGTTTTCGAATGGCGGAGCCCACTTCTTTGGCGGAATGGGTTTGCCCAAGGAAAACCAGACTGGAGCTATTGCCGGGGCTATTTCCGGTGCTCTTCATGTGCACAATGTTGCTGAATATTATGGCATCCCGGTGATACTCCATACCGACCATGCCGCAAAAAAACTACTTCCGTGGATCGATGCTCTGCTTGATGCAGGTGAAGAATTTTATGAAGCAAACGAAAGACCACTTTTCAGCTCACACATGCTCGACCTCTCTGAAGAACCTTTGAAGGAGAATATCGAAATCTGTAAAAGGTATCTTGAAAGAATGAGCAAGATAGGAATGACCCTCGAAATTGAACTTGGTGTAACAGGCGGAGAAGAAGACGGAGTTGACAATACAGGTGTTGACAGTTCACGCCTCTATACTCAGCCCGAAGATGTTGCTTATTCATATGAGGAGCTCTCGAAGGTAAGCGATATGTTCACAATCGCAGCATCATTTGGTAATGTTCACGGTGTCTATAAGCCTGGTAATGTACAGCTTCAGCCGGTTATCCTTAAGAACTCACAGGATTATATCCAGAAGAAATTCAAGACAGGTCCGAATCCAGTAAATTTTGTATTCCATGGCGGATCGGGTTCCGAAAAAAATCTCATTACCGAAGCAATTAAATACGGAGCTATCAAGATGAATCTTGATACCGACATGCAATGGGCATTCTGGGATGGCATCAACAAATATTCGAAAGAGAAATCGGGTTACCTGCAGGGACAGATCGGAAACCCCGATGGTGATGATAAACCAAACAAGAAATATTATGATCCAAGAGTTTGGCTCAGGAAAGGTGAAGAGACATTTATTGCAAGACTGAAAGAAGCTTTTGCTGACCTGAATGCACTGGACAGGTGCTAGTAAGCCCGGGGCATGCTGATCAGATCAGAACAAGAGGTAAATAAAAGTTGTTAGTAATGTAATAATAAGGCAGCCAGTCAGATAACGACTGGCTGCCTCTTTGTTTGTTAAAAACTATTTTCAAGCATTATTTTCGCGACAGAGTGATTTTTTAATTTAGCGATCTGATACGATGCCAATGAGCGTGCGACGCACAAATTTCAAGGAGGATGGGTTGAAGAGGACCAACCGCTTGTCTCTTATGCTTAATAACAAGGAGATGAGAGCCTTGGGCATCTATTGCAACCGGTACCGGGTAAAAAACAAGTCGGAATTCATGAGGGAGACAATCATGAAAGCAATCCTCCACAGGTTCAGCGATGAGCATCCTACCTTATGGGAGGATACCGAACCGACACTCTTTAATCAGAATGTTTTATAATTATAGTAGTTATTTTCTTCTCTTTTGCTAAATTTACATGATCGGCAACAGTGGAGAGTTAGATTTGATAAATTATTTGTCAGATTTTTAATATTTTTGCCGTCGCAGGGAAGAGCATTCCCAAATATTTATAAATGATGTATCCCGAGAGGTTAAAAAAAGATCCTTCGAAACGAACACCCCAGGTTTTACTTGAGCCGGGAAGAATATTTATTATGGGAAGGTCTATCCCCGATAATCCGGGTGATTTTTTCAGGCCTGTTCATGAATGGATATCGGCATATGCACTCCATAATAAAGGGAAGACCAGGATCGACATGGGCTTTGAATATATAAATACTAGTTCTACAAAATGGATCTTTGCCATACTAAAGGAGCTTGCAGCCATTCGGGATCTTGATAAGATAGCGTCAGTGACCTGGTATTATGAGGAGGGTGATGATGATATGCTCGATTTAGGGTTTATACTTAAATCGCTTCTTAATACTCAGTTTGTTTTAATGGAAGTAGAAGAGATGAACGATGAAAGGTTTGCCAGGATACTTTCAGGTTCAGGTCAGAGTATAACCTGAGGGCGGCTATTATTTCGGAGGCTATTTCAGTCAAATCAGAAGAAGGCAGAGAGTTATAAAAAAAAGTGCTAATATTGCAGCGCAATTGAAATTATTCTGACCCATGGTGTAATTGGCAACACGTCAGATTTTGGTTCTGAAGAGTCCAGGTTCGAAACCTGGTGGGTCAACAAGAAGAGCGGGAGCGGGAGTGAGAGTGGGGAAACCCAATTAATTCCCGCTCTTTTTGTTCTCCCTCACAGCATAAGAAGGTAAAGAATATTATCAGATATTGGATTCACAGGGTCTTTATGCTTAAAATTCTGTTCACATGTTTTCACTGATGGGCCGCATCAAGGCTATTTATTGACCTGTAAAACTTTATCCTTGTAAATCTAAAAGTAAATTTTAAATTTGCATAGAAATAAGTATGTTTCATGTATGTTTCCCGTGATATAGAATCCGTTGTGCTGAAGTCAATTGCTAATTATCCTGTCACCACAATAATTGGTCCAAGGCAGTGTGGGAAGTCAACATTGGCGAAGCATCTTATAATGAATTGGGATAAAACTGTTTATCTCGATCTGGAACGGCCATCTGACCTGCAAAAACTTGAGAATAGCGAATGGTTCCTCAACACACAAAAAGGTAAGCTAATCTGTATTGATGAAATACAGCGTAAACCGGATATCTTCCCAATAATCAGAAGCCTGGTGGATGAGTGGGGCGGAAATAGCCATTTTCTTGTATTGGGGTCTTCCTCACGGGAATTATTGAAACAAAGTTCCGAATCGCTTGCAGGAAGGATTTCATTTAAACGTTTGTCTCCCTTTGTAATCAGCGAATTAGACAGTCATATTTCACTTGAAAAATTTCTCTCAAGGGGAGGTTATCCACGGAGTATTCTGGCTGCAGATGACGTAACCTCTATTGAATGGCGAAATGATTTTATAACTTCATTCATTGAACGTGACCTGATTCAGTACTCTGGATTCCACCCTTTGGTAATGCGCAGGTTATGGCAAATGCTTGCCCATAATAATGGACAGACTGTTAATTATTCTTCACTTGGTAATTCCCTGGGGATAAGTAATGTTACCGTACGGAATTATATAGATTTGCTTGAAGGAACCTTTATGGTAGAGGTTGTCAGACCTCTGTTTTCTAACCTGGAAAAGAGGCTGGTTAAAGCGCCCAAAGTGTATATCGCCGATCAGGGTATTACTAATGCGCTTTTGGGATTAACCACTTTTGAGCAGCTTGCCGGACATCCTGCCCTTGGTTCGGTGTGGGAGCAGGTTGTATTAATGCATCTGAAGTCACGCTGGCCCGATCTTATTTTCTCATTCTACAGAACTACCGGAGGTGCTGAATTGGACCTGGTTCTAAAATCAGGAGAAAAAACTATTGCAATAGAGTGCAAAGCGTCCCGGACACCAGTTCTGACAAGAGGTAATTATTCGGCTATCGCAG